>WJMH01000016.1 GCA_014728045.1 Candidatus Omnitrophota bacterium | reverse complement strand
TGCCGACCTGCCACGGCTTACCAGATACTGCCATTCTCCCAGTGTCTGCATCTTTACCTTCATCTCGATGGAGAACTCGCCCCTTAAATTAAGGCTGGAATCATTACCGCAGTTCATATAGTCGTCCGTACCGTCAAAACTTAACGCAGTGGTGTCTGCTGCCAATGATATAGCACAGGAAAAAATTGAAACGAAAGTTAGTAAGAAGACCACCTTCAGCATTTTGACATAAAAAGAATTCATATTTTTCTCCTTAATTTCTAGTACCAAATGTATATTTAATAATAAACGTACTTCCTTAATACATATATAATCTAAATTAACTTTTATCGACCCAGCTTATTCCGAGTAACCAAATTTAAGCAATTTCTAAAAGTATTAACTCTATATTCTTATTGTTAATTTTCAGTTTATATCATGTTAAATTTATATCTATATATATAGTATACCATGTGAAAATTTTCACAGAATGGTTAAAAATTAAAAAGTAATCTTATTTGCGGTTTGGGCTATTTAAATTCTTAACTTTCAGTTGTTTTCAGCAGGCCAACCAGAAGAGTTTCCAGCGCGAGTTTGGCTTCCGTGCGACCTGTTTTAATATTCCTGTCCGCTTCAAGAAGCAACTTTACCCAGCGTTTTATCTGGGAACTTGGATACTTTTTAGCCTGGGAAGTAAGTCTCCTGGTATAAGCCGGCGAGTACCCAAGCTCTCCTGCTATCCCATCGAAACCTATTCCTTTACCCAGCAATAGACTTATCTTCTGGACCACCCTGATATACCATCCAAGGTAACCTATAATCTCGGGAGGCTGTTTTTTCTGGTCGTAAAGATCATTGAGGACCTTGAAAACCCTTCCGGAATTACCCGCATTAATGGCATCACCTATCTTGAAAACGGTCTCTGTTACGCTTCTTCCGACCAGCTCCTCTACATGAAGAGCTTCTATCCTTTCCCCGCCGGAAAAAGCGGCCAGTTTCTCAAGCTCCATCTTTATCGACTGGGTGTCGTCCCCTTTGAGTTCTATAATAAGGTCTACCGCTCTGGGCGATATGTCTATCCCCTCTTTACTGTAAAAAGACCTTATCCATCCTTTTAATTTTACAGGTTTGGGTTTATCCGCCCTTACTTCTTCAAGGAGCTTGGATAATTTATGGTACCCTTTGGTCTTTTTGAAAGAGGCTTCTGCGGTAAGGATAAGAACGCTCGATTCAGTGGGGTTCTCAAGATAAGAAGAGAGGGTCTCAATGAAGTCCTCTGCCAGGTCTTCCGCTTTTTTGATGTGAACCACCCGTTTTTCGGCAAGAAAAGGCATCGTGCCCAGCGAATCCATGATCCCGTCAACATCATCCGGGCCGTGAGAGGAATAATTCAGTTCGGATTCGGAAAGAGCGAGGAACTTATTCTTGATCTTATCCAGTTCGCTCTGCCTGATATATTCGTCGTTACCAATTATAAGGAAATTACTGGTCATTTTAATAATAAAAACCGGGAGAGCCCCGGTTAAGAGTTTAATGAAAAAGATTTATCAGGTTATTTACCAGGCTTCAACTACGCGCTCCACTATCCTCTGGGAAAGGTCGTCAACGGCTCTTTTTACGCCTTCGGATTCAGTGGTCGCGTTGGGACCTGTAATGGAATAAGTGCCCTCACCGAGGAAAGACTTCTCTTTCCACATTGTTTCGCCGGTAAGATTGTTATAAAGCTCAAGGTCAACCAGTATCTCCACGCGGAACTCGATCACGTTATCGTTCTTGTCGTAACTTAAGGGATACTGCCTGAAACTGGTAAGCTCCCCCTTGAGGATAAGGGCCGCGTCTTTTTCGTCATCTATATCCAGGTGGCGGTCGAAGATGAACCCGTCTATCACCGATCTGGTTATGTCGGTCTCAAGACCCGGCCAGTAGGTGTAGCTTGCCCTTTTATCGGAGACCTCCTGGGTCGGGTCTATCTTGTTCTCGAAGTTCTCAACATGTATCGAATCCAGTTCCGGCGGCAGGAGTGAACTGGTGGTATATCCGCAACCGGCTGCGAGCATCACGAACACTGTGAGAAAAACCGATACTATCCCTCGCATCAATTCTTTATCCTTTTCTGAAGCCTCTCTATCCGCGCCTGGGCTTCATTGGCGACCTTGGTTCCGGGGAATTTTCCCGTTACATCCTGGTAGTATATCACAGCGCTTCTATATTTTCCTCTTCTTTCGTAGAATTCGGCTATTTTCATGATGCTGTTGGCCTTCTTGCTCCTTAGCTCATCAAGCACCTTTTCGGCTTCCTGCGCTATGGCGGGAACGGGTGTAGTCTTCTTTATCCTCTTGAACTCCTTGAGGGCTTCCTCGGTGCTTTCCTGGTCGTATTCCGGGGCGAGCGAAGCCTCGTACCTGGTATAGGCCAGCTGGTATTTGGCTTCGGAGACAAAACTGCTCTCGGGGTAATCCTTGATGATCTTCTCGTAAGCTTCGATGGCCTCATTGTACTTCATCATTCTCCTGTAGCACTCGGCCATTTTATACAGGGATTTATCCGCGTACATCCCGAAAGGGGCGTTCTCGACTATCTTCTTGTATATCTCGACGGCCCTTCCCATGGATTCGGATAGTTCAAGCTCCATCAGTTTAGGCGTCTCTTCGGTCTGGAAGATATTTGCGATATTGTATTCCCTGCCCAGTATCTCTTCCATGCGCTTGGTGTAGGGATAATCATCGATGGTCTTCTGGTACTGCTTGAAAGCGAAATAGTATTTACCCAGCTCCTCGTAACTCCTTCCGGCATAATACTGCGCGTCCGGGGCCAGGTCCGAATCCGGGAAACTCTCGGTCAACTTTATGAACTCTTCGGCGGCACGCTTGAAGTCGCTGTTCTTGTAGAAATGCATCGCCCAGTCGAACTGCTCGCGGGGGGTATCTTTGGCTGCCCACTTGGGATTTACCATGGTCTTGCTCTTGGGGGTCCATACCCAGAAGGCCTGAGCGGTTTGAACCGAAAAAACGGTTATAGCGGCTATTACGCCTATTAATAGAATATATCTTTTAAGCATGGGTTTAATCACTGGATCTCTGAATAGTTTTAGGGCTCATATCATATGAATGACCGGACGGTTTTACATTTTATCACATGATACGCCAATGTCAATTCCAAACCTTCTTTTGACCGATCGGTCCGGACAAGGGCTCAATACTGAGCGTCATTGTCATTATAAAGGTTCAGGCTGCTGACATATTCTGAGACAAGTTCCTTGTCTTTCCTGGATATCTCGAGGAACTGGTTTCCCACCTCATAATCAGCTCTCTCGCCGTCCTTGCGTATCCAGGCCACCTTGGATATGGCCTTGACGGGCTTATTGATCATGGGTATATCCAGCTCAAGTACCAGCCTGCAGGCTCTGGATATGAATTCCGGGGCGCCAAACCTTATACCACCCTCACTTATGTTCTTGGTGATGGTATTGGTTCTCATCTGTCCTTCAGGCTCGCCAAGCTTGCGATACCTTACAGGAATATGAGTGCTCACTCTCGGATATTTTCTTTTCTCCGCAAAGTTGTCCACTTCCCTTACCCCCATTTTGATTTTTGTTCTTTAACGATAATTGCCTGCTTTTTGTAACAATATTGAAAATTTTCTTAATTACCAGCTACGAAAAATACTAAATATACTGCCTCTAATATGTAGTATACCATATGTAGTATAGTGTGTGAAACATATATATCTGGCTTTTTTGATTATTTACTGAAAGCGGGCAAAAAAATACCCGGGACTTATTTTATAGCACCGGGTGTTTTTTTTAGCAAAACCGGATAATAGTTACAGGCTCCAGGCAAGAAAGGAACACGGACCCCTTGCCCGAAGCCCGCAAATATTCTTAAGGATACTTTAGGCTTCGGATGATTCGAAACTGGCTTGAGCCTCTTCGGTAGAAGTCTCCGGATCGTTGTACAGATTGAGACTGTCAACGTATTCGGAAATAAGCTCCTTGTCCTTTTTGGACATCTCCAGGAACTGATTACCTACCTCGTAGTCATCACCCTCGGCGGACTTGCGTATCCAAGCCACCTTGGAAATAGCCTTAACAGGTTTGGTCAACATGGGAATATCCAGCTCAAGTATGAGCCTGCAGGCCATGGAGATGAACTCCCCCGTCCTGAAACGAAGTCCTCCCTGGCTCAGGTTCTTAGTGAGCGAACTGGATCCTTCCACGCCTGCCCCGTCGCGCATTTTACGATACCTTACAGGTATGTGGGTTTTTACCCTCGGGTGTTTTCTTTTTTCCGTGTTCTCGTTCACTTCCCTTACCTCCATCTTTATGCCAAGCTATCCTTAAAATTATTACAATTAATCCTTCACGATAAGTTCGGGGATATCCTCTTTTACCGAGTAACCGGTAAATTCCGAAGCGTTCTTTCTCTCGGCGTTATACCGGGAAAGGACCTCTTCTATATCCACGCCCTTTATCTTCTTTTTCTTTTCTTCTTCGGCTTTTTCGCCCGCTTTCTTTTCCTCGGCCGAAGTTGTCTCCGTAAGACTCGCGGTTATGTCCCGAAGAGCTTCTAGGATCTCTTCAGGCGTTATATCCGGGTTCTCGGAAATGATAAGAGACGTTATACCCGCAACAAAAGCCGCCGAGAAAGAAGTACCTTCTTCGTTGTCTATTATATCCCACGGTGCGACGAGGTCAAGCTCATCGTCGTTATTGCTCCACGCTGAAAGCTCGCCGTCGTTATCCACCGAACCCACCGTAAGAACTTTATCCTGTCCGGCGAGGCTGTTCTGGTGTATCTTCGTGCCTTCATTACCGGCAGCTGCTACCAAAACAGCGCCTTTTCCGGTGGCGTAATCGATCGCCTGCTCGAGCTGGTTATACACCGGGTAAAGGTTTAGCGGCATGGCCAGAACCCTCGCTCCCATATCAACGGCGTACCTTATGGCTTCGGACATTATACTGGAAGTAGTGTTACCCTCTTCATCAAGCACTTTTGCCACCAGTATATCCGCTTCAGGGGCCGTACCCGCGATTATGCCGGCTGTTGTCGTTCCGTGCCCCAGTTCATCTGATATATCACCCGAACCGGTAAAATCCTTCCAGGTGGACACGTTAAAATCGAACGCATCCGCGTTTATCCCCGAATCAAGTATCGCCACGGTCACGTCCTTGCCAGCAGAGACCGCTTTAAGAGCGTCCAGGTTCTGGTAGAATAGTTCTATCTCCGGAGAAATAATATCGTCACTTGTAAGGTTATCCTTCAATCCCGCATCTAAAAGCTTCGTGGGATCGGTGGCTACCGGCGCTTCCATATCTGACAAGTCAAGGGTGTAGGGATCGGTAACACCGGAACCGCTCGGGGGAGAAGCCGGAGCCCATACGTAGCTTTTAGAAGAACCGCTAGCGTTATTCAGTATCTCTGTTCCAGTCCAGTCCCATGTGTCATCCGTACCGTCCCTGTGAGCATACATATTCTTATAATGATACTGGTCGGGGTCTTCGGTAAAGAACCCGTATCCGGTGAACTGATCAAGCTCATCTAAAATACCATCATTAAGATCAGCATCCCACACCCTCCACTCACAATGCCAGCCGTCCTCATCATAGAACCCGTAGATGGAGCCATCAAGGTCCCATTTTATCTCGCAGCGGTTATCCGAATTATTCCGATACTGGTAAGCCACACCGTTATCGCCGTAGGTATCGTTGTAAGATATCTTGCGGTACATCCGTCCGGTGGCATCGTCATAGAACCAATACACGTTCCAGAGGGTATCTTCCGTAAGATCCGTATACTCGTTCACCTCATTCCTTCTGTCCGTACCCGTATGGAAACTTATAACTTTGTATACATAGCCGCTGGAAGCGTTCCGGTTCCTTATCACCCTTCCGCTTGTACCATTGCCATAGTAATCATAGTTCTCGTACTCGTAATAGTCGTTGCCGTAGGAATCAGCGTCCTCGTAGGTCCTCTCATGCAGGAGCCCCGTATCAGCGTAGTAGGACTCACCGAATATAAGACTGTCATCAGAAAGATCATACCTGTAGGAAGAAGAACGCCTCTCGTCATTCGGGTCAGACGGATTAGCATAGGTATACTCTTCATACCAGCCATCGGTCAGATTGTCCATCCTGTACACACGGCCGTAACCGTCACCGGCATCCTCGTTCAGGTAATAATACCTTATTCTTTTACCGTCGTATTCGCCGCCTGAGACGCTTTCTATGAGTTTGGTGTGTATCCTGTTGTCACTATCTGTGGTGTAATAGTTATATGTCGCTACAAGACCCGAGAAGACAGGATTAGCCGTGTTACTGTAATCGGCGCTGGCGTAAGCGCGTTTTTCGGTAAGCCTTTCCTCGGCGCCGGCTGAAGTGGAATAATCAGACTCATAGGCTATCGCGCCGTCCGCATCAAGAGTATCCGCTACCTGCATGTCCACTCTGCCGTAGTCGTCGCTCGCGTCATCCGTCGTGCCGTTATCATAGAATGCCTCGTTCAGATAGTGGTAGAAAACGTTACCGTTATCACTGGTACCGTTCAGATAGGTTCTGGCCATTATAAGGAAAGTGTCCGTATAATAATCCTCGACCATCGACAGTACGTCGGATATGTATGTTTCTTTTTTGACGATATTACCGTCCTGGTCAAGCTCATATCTTATCTTTGTACCGGTATTGTCATATTCTTCGTATATCTTGACATCATCCGTACCCGTCCAGTACTCGATGTAGTGATATTCCGTCCACTCCGTCGATGTGGTCTGCTCCCTCAGGTATTCCAGGCGCCCGTAGTCATCGGAATCATCCAGTGGGGTGCCATTGTCATAGAACGATTCGTCATAGAAAGTATACATAACGTAAGGCTCCTGACCTATCTGGGCGGGATCGCCCGATGTGGTCCTCGAATAAACCGTCTTTTTTTCGAGCCTTCCGCTGGTCGCGAAGTACTCATATGTCTCTATTGAATCAGCCGTGCCGTCTGAAGCTAGTCGTGTTAGCGTAGTAAGCGTACCGTCCGTCGCGTAATCATATATCTCGGTCACAAGCAGTCCACCGGTCGTATATATTGCCTTCTGACGGATAGTCCAGCCGTTGGTACTTACATCAAGATCGACCTGCTCATTGTGGTGGTCATAGATGTATTCAGCGGTCTTGTGAGCAGTATAAACTCCCGCTCTCAATTCGTCTCCGGGGAACACAGTATATACGCCAGAATATTCCACGACCGTGACCTGCCCGGAAGCGGGCTGCTGCCAGTCATACGTATTATAGACGGGGTAGGAAGAATCATAGGAAAGATCCACCCTTCCGTAGCCCTGGCTCGCCCAGTTCTCATCCAGGTATTCGGTGACCAGGTAATCCCCATTGACGTCTTCTTCTGTCTTGATCCTCTTTATGCGGTCGCTGGGCCATTTCTCCTCAACAACTATTATCTCGTCAGTCGTAAGGTCCCTGGTAAGCTTGCTGGAGATGGTATCATCGTTGGGGTCACTCGGATTAGCGTAACTTATATCGTAATACCATCCCTCGGTATAGTTGTCGACCCGGTAGATACGCCCGTACCCGTCTCCTGCGTCCTCTTCAAGAAAATAGTATTTGACGTGGTCTCCCTGGAGAGCGTCTTCAGCCTGCGGGTCGGTCTCTTCAGTGACTTCCTTGGTGTAAAGGAGCCCGTTCGTCTCGTAATAGAAGTATTCTTCAACGACGTCCGTGCCGTTGGTGCTGAAAATGGATTTCTGTCTCAGGACCCAGCCATTGGTCGCCGTATCAAGATCCACCTCTTCCCCGTAATGATCGAACACGAACCTTGTGGTCCTCTCGGTAACATCCACGTCGCTCCTGAGGTCACTTAAGGGCGCAGGGCCGTAAGCGGCCTCATACACGTTCACGGTCACCGAATTCAGTCCCCAGTCATAGGTCTTGTATTCGGTATCCGTATAGTTATAAATGAGCGAATATCTTCCGTACCCCAGGAAACTCCCGGTATCCGGGTCGAAGTAATCCTCGTCATAGTATTCGTATATATTGCGGGTCGAGTCCTCCATCTTCCTCTTCATGAGGCCCGAATCGTGCCATTCAACGATATCGCCGCCGTAGGAGGTGTTTATCAGGTTCCCGCTTGAATCGTACTCATATGTCGCAAGCAGCGTGTCCGTACTGCGCTCATATTCCTCCATGTAGCGGTACTGCGTCTGGTCATAATAGGAAGTATATAAATAATATCTGTCAGCCGCCACATCTTCATTCCTGGTCATGCGCCCCTGGCTGTCATAGGTGTATTCGCGGGCCATGGTGGTGCCGTCTGAACCGTAAACAGTGTGTTTACGCATGATCCAGCCGTTGGTCGCCGTATCAAGATCGACCTGCTCGGAATTATGGTCGTAGATATAAGTGTCGGACCTTTCGGAAGTCACCAGGTCGCTGCGTGTCGCGCTGTCCTGCGCCGGATCGTAGGAGCCGTGATATTCTTCGACGGTTACCTGGCCTGTCGCCGGGCTGTCCCAGTCATATGTCTCATATACGACATCATAAGCGTCGTAAGTAAGGGTGATACGCCCGTAGCCCTGGCTCAGCCAGTCCTCGTCGAGATATTCGTATATATCCCCGCCTGCTGTGGTATGTCTTTTAAGCAGGAGCGAATCGTACGTTTCGTCCCTTTCGCCGCTCTGGCCGTAATACATCCAGCTTTTCATGTCATCGTACATTTCATCGCTTATGGTGTAAAGGTCGCTTTCATCTTCCCAGAAAAGAGCTCCCGCGTAATTATTCGAATAGATCGTGGTGAGTTTCTCGATGACAGAAAGGTAATCGTTGTCCCACTGGCCGTTACTGTTATGGTCCTCGTAAGGTTCACCCGTATCCCATGTACCGTTACCGTTGGTATCTGTGTATTTTTCGCACGTTGTGGGGTCCACCTCGCCTATTATGACCGGCTTGTCGAGATTTAAAAGGTCCGCGTCATACGCAAGAGGCTTACTATCATCCTCGAACTTGTTGTAATAATGGAACTGGTACAGGTCAAGCCCCACGCCTGTCCAGTAGTTCAGAAGAGCGTTCCTGTCAGCGCTGCCCAGGGTCACTATTGAACCTGAGTCCTCGGCATGTATCTCGTTAACCATGGCCTGGACAAAGACCTGGACCTGTGCCGCCGAAATACCTGAGGTGTTCCATATTATTTCTTCGGGTTCGTTCATGACCTCCCATGCGTATATGCTGGATGAAGTGCTGTAATTACCCACAAAGTCGCCCATAAGGCTCACAAAAGCCGATCTTTTACCCGAATCGGTTATGAGGTCTGGATGGTCCGCCTTGGCACCGGTCCCGTCATTATCCGCCATCTTGAAGTCGAGAAGGACCGGGATAAGTTTTATGCCCAGTATCTCCGCCACATCTACAAGAGCGTCCATGTCGTCATATACCTTATCGGTAAAACCGGTAGGATTACCCGACCCGTCGAAGGTGACACCGCTTCTCAGGTCGTTGAAAAGGAAAACCCTCATGTAATCGCCCTGACGCTCAAGCATCCTTCCCACGAGGGCTTCAAGGTCGGAGCTGTACCCCATGTGGGATGTGCTACCTTCCTGGTCGATCCCCAGGTCGTAACCGTAATTGGTCCAGGGCATGTTAACGCCCTTTGCGAACGAAGCGTTGGGCGTAATGGTGTCTATCACGTTAAGATCAGCGTCCAGCTTCCAGATAGTGGTACGGCTGGCATTATAGCGATCAGCTCCTATCAACACGTCGAATTCGTTGTACCTGTATTCGGTGAAGGTGCCGTCCGCGTCAAGCTGGGTATTCACACACATTGTACCCTTCCTGTCTATATAGGTATATATAGTACCAGTATCGGACGCCCCGGGATCATTGACCTCTTTCATCATCCATTGATCCGTAAGGTAATTATATGTATTAAGAAGCGTGCTCGTTGACCATTCCCATTCGTACTTGTATTCGACCCTGTTGGCATCATCCGCATCGTAAGTATAGGTGTAAGACCTGTCGGTGGAGGCGTAACTGTCCGAAGTCAGCCTGCCGGCCGAATCGTAAACATAAAGCTCCGAAACAGTGGTGCCATCAGTGGCATAGACAGTATGCTGGCGCATTACCCAGCCGTTGGTGGCCGTATCCAAGCTTGACTGGTTACCATTGTGGTCGTATATGAAACTATCGGTCCTCTCGGAAGCAATGACATCGTTCCGAACGGAGTCGCCTGTCTCCACCTCATAAGCGCCTTTATACGTGTTAACGGTGACCTGCCCGGACTGGGGCGTATTCCAGTCATAGGTCGTATAGTTGCCGTCACTTGTGTCGCAAAGCAGTGTGACTCGGCCGTAACCCTGACTGTTCCAGTCTTCGTTCAGGTATTCGTAAATATCGGAAGTGTCCGAGTCTATCTTCCTTTTGAGCATAAAGGGGCTAGTATCGTAATTTTCCATTGACCCCTGCGCGTATATTATCCTCACGAGGTTACCGCTCGTATCATACTCGTAGGTCTTGATAAGCGTTTCCACTATGGTCGTGGCATTAAAGCTGGTCGACCCTTCGGAACCGTCCATGTGCGCCAGAAAAACCGTACCGGAATCGAAAGTATAAGCCGCCGTCGGCACGCTTATCGTATCCGTGAGTGAGGCGTTCGGCGATGCGTTAAAAGAATTATTGTGGACTATGCGCACTTCATCCATATTCCCATCGAAAGCAGTGACACCATTGACCGCTCCTATATAAAGAGTACCTGAATAATTATACGTGCTGTCATCCTGCGTATATGCTGTCTGCTGGCCATCCAGGTAAATACCGTATGTGTTTGCGTTCTTGCACAATGCTACGTGGTGCCAGTTATTATCGCTAATTTGCCCGCCCTGGGCGGATATAATAAGAGAATCGCTCAAATACACCTCGAATGCGAATCCGGCAGTACCTTCATGACACAGATACCACCAATTAGCATAGGTCTCGTAATGGCTCACAACTGTAGAATTGCCTGTCGTATCATCCAACTTGACCCAAGCATCTATGGTCCAACTGTCGGTATTGGAAGCGCAAATGTCCCAGTATTCACTATCACCTGTAGTAAGATAATCTCCGGTTCCGTCAAACTTGGCACTGGATAATCCGAATTTCATCGCCGTTGTATCTTTATACACATTACCATGTGCCGTTAAGGAAATATCCCCCTCGAAACCGTATTCATATTTATGGAAAACTTCGCTCGAATAGTCCCCGGTGTAATAATCGTAGGTAAAATAGAAATCATCTCCCGAATGCTGTTCTTTTATGAGTCTTCCTGAAGTATCGTATTCGTACTCGGCTGAAACAGTAGTACCGTTAGTTTCATATTCGGTCTTTGAGCGCATGGCCCAGCCGTTAGTTGCGGTATCAAGATCGTGCTGCACGTCGTGATGGTCATATATATAGGTAGCGGTCCTCTCAGAAAGCAGAACATCATCCCATACATCGCTCATTGCAGCAGGTGAATAAGTCCCTGAGTATTCTTCAACAGTTACCTGTGTGGCACTCCAGGTATAAGTCCTGTAAATACCGCCAGTTGCGTCATATGCTAGGGTCTCGCGTCCGTATCCGCGGCTATTCCAGTCTTCATCCAGATATTCGTATATGTCTGAGGTTGTGCCTTCTGTTTTTCTTTTCATAAGGCCAGAAACATAGAATTCTATCGTATCTTCCGGAGAACTGTTCTTTACCCAAGAAGAACCGTAAATCGTACCATTATTTATGCCCGTAGTATCATAAAGAGTTGTTCCCTGCCCCTCATCAAAAAGCCAGGAAGAAACAAGGCCGGTTGTGATGGTTTGATCATTATAACGGTTATTCACTTCAGTAGAACTCAGCGCCCTGTTGTATATACGCGCATCGCCAAATATTACGTTTGAATTGAATGAACCTCCACCTACCTCAGAGCCTATCGTAAGGTTAGTCGAAATTGAAGGAAGAGATTTGTTTATGCTGGTCGAAGAAACCTGAGTACCGTCAACATATAATTTCATTGAATTAGTTGCGTACGAATACGTCGCCACTATATGATGAAAATCTTTGTCGCTTATTACAGTGCTTCCACTGGTGATTTCGCCTCTGGGCGTGTAAAAACATATAGAATCGCTGCTATCTATATATATACACCAATTGTATCCAGCAGAAGCCGATCTGCCCCGGCTTATTAAATATTGGTTTTGACCCAAGGTTTGTATAGCCAAGGAAAGTTCAATTGTCAATTCGTTCCTTATATCTAAACTGCTATCGTTACCACAAACAACATAGTCATCCGTACCGTCCAAAAGCAAGCCGTTTACAACGGGACTTGTTGACAGGTCATACCAGCTTGCCCCGGAAATGGTCCCATCGTTATCCTTCTGGTCATCTTCAACCGAGGTTCCTGTCCCTTCATCAAAAAGCCAGGCAGATATCAGATTAGTGGCAACAGCCTGACCGTTCTCCCTCATGCTGATC
>WJMH01000015.1 GCA_014728045.1 Candidatus Omnitrophota bacterium | reverse complement strand
GGGGGGGCAGATGGCAGATCACCACACATTCGGTTATTTACAACAAAGACTATCCAGCGGCAAGATCGTGCTAAATAATTTCATCGACGAAGTCAACTAGCTCGACTTCAACAGATTCAGCAGTATACAATATAGTAAGGCTTAAAAAACTCATCATAGACTGGCTGACACTGACCGATCAGCTTGTCAGGGAAAAGGGGCTTGGTATATAATTTATCCGTATCATCCGGTAAAGGTGTATTAGATCAGAGATGCCGGGGGAGGGAGCCTGAGAGCATTTCGGAAATACCGATCTTGGATTCAATGCATGCATGCTCAGCGGTCTTTAAGAATATGAACGGTCCTTTACAATGAAAAGATATGATTTTGCGCTCACCTGGGACAAAGACCCGTGTCTTTTTACGGACACTTTAAAGTCGGATTGCAGGAAAAAGGGTCTTTCTTTTTACTGGATCACCTATGATCGGGTAAAAGAAGTTATCAAGGCATTGGAGATGAACCGGATGCGGATAAGAATGATGCTCGATACCGAGGCTACGTACGATGAGCCGAGGGATCCTTATGCCCGGGTCTGTTACGCCGTGAAAGATTCCGGCGGGGTGGTCATTAACGATCCGGACAGAACGCGTATCGCCGTCGATAAGGCCGTAATGTACTATGAAGTATTGGACGCGGGCATAACGACACCGTACACGGTCGTTGTGCGCAACTGGGAACCGAACATCTTCAAGTTGCCGGAGGAAGAGAGAAATAAGCTGGGCAGCCCCTTTATCATAAAGCCCGGCTGCGGATGGGGGCACAGGGGAGTGGTTCATAACGCTAAAGGTACGGTCAAGGAGATCGCCACCGCCCGGAATTTCAACAGAGGCGACAATTTCCTTTTACAGGAGAGGATCGAACCGATAGACTTCGGCGGGAGGAGGGCCTGGTTCCGCGTCTTCCATACCTTCGACAAGATCATTCCTTGCTGGTGGGATGACCGTTCTTCGAAGTATGAACAGGTAACGGCAGAGCAGTTCACCAGATACAAGTTAACCCCTCTTATAAGGATAGCCGTTACTATCGCCAGGATGACCCGGATGTCCTGGTTCTCCACCGAAATAGCTGTTGATAGGAAATTCGGCAAACCGAGGTTCGTCGCGATCGATTACGTTAATGACCAGTGTGACATGGAGGCGAGCTCTGAAAGCAAGGACGGGGTCCCGGACCATATAGTCAAGTTCACGGCATTATCCATGGTGCATGCGGCGAAGACCCTTATCGAGAAAAAGAAACCTCCCCCCCCAAAAATATACCATACTGCTTGGCAAGAGCGGCTGGCGGGGGTTAAGAGGATTAGGCTATGCCCCCGACCTGTTGATCCAGGCGGGATATGAAAAGATTTGAACCCCAGAAATCAAGAAAAGCCGCAAGTTTTGTTCCGGGGGCGGGACCTTATTGATCTGGTCATGCGCAAATTATCTTATAAATTACCTACAGGTTAAAGGTGCATTATGAATAATGATAAAAAAATCGCGCTTGTAACAGGCGCAGCCCAGGGCATAGGAAAATGTATCGCACTTACGCTTCTTGAAGGAGGATGGGAAGTGGTGATAGCGGATATAGATGAAGAGGCGGGAAGGGAGGCGCTCGCAGAACTTGCCCCGCGGGGCAAGGTCAGTTATTTTAACTGTGATGTTGCCGATGAAAACTCGGTCATCCGTCTTTTTGAACAGTTCGAAGAGCTTTATTCCGGGCTGGACCTGCTGGTAAATAACGCGGGTATCATGATCACGAAACCGATACAAAAGATAACTTATGGTGAATGGTCCCGCGTGATCGCCGTGAACCTGGGAGGAGCTTTCCTGTGCAGTAAATACGCCGCGGAAAAGTTGCGCCTGGTAAAAGGGTGCATAATCAATATTTCTTCTACAAGGGCATTGATGTCCGAACCGGACACGGAGAGTTATTCGGCTTCAAAAGGCGGGATGCTCGCCTTGACCCATTCTCTTGCCGTGAGCCTCGGCCCTGATATCCGTGTAAATTGCATAAGTCCGGGGTGGATCGAGGTAAGCGATTGGAAAAAATCGGAGAACCGCAAGACCCCGCGGTTAACCGAGGAGGACCACTCTCAGCATCCCGCCGGACGTGTGGGCAGCCCGCAGGATATCGCCCTGGCGGTAAAGTTCCTGTCGGATCCGGGAAATTCCTTCATGACGGGGGAGAACCTCATCATCGACGGCGGCATGACACGCAAGATGATATATCTCTGATCTATTAATAAGAACATTGACCCGAATAACCGTATGTGCTATAAATAGAAATCATTTCTATTTATAGTCATGGAAAATTATATCAATAAGCTCAAAAAGAACCGTCTCAGGATAACCGCCAAAAGGCGGGCGATATTAGAGATATTCTATAAATCCGCAGAAGCTTTTTCTCCGGAGCAGATCAAGGACAAGCTCTCCAGAAGATTCAAGAAAGTGAGTTATCCTTCCGTTTATAAGAATCTTCAACAGATGAACAGGATAGGAATACTCGCGAAGATCGCAAGCCCCGACAGGAGACTGTATTATGCTCTATGCAGGGCCAAGGAGAACACCCATCACCATCATATAATATGTACCAAATGCGGCAGGGTGGGACAGATCGAGGAATGCGACCTGTTCAAGGACAAGATAATAAACGGATACAGGATCACAAGCCATTTCCTGCAGCTGGAGGGGATCTGCCCCGAGTGCAGGTGATGAGGAGACTTTTTGCAATTCAATAAAGATTATTTCTCTTTCACGGAAGGAGGCCACATGTATAGAAGGACCATAAGTGTGATCGTATTGCTCGCCTGCTTCTCGCCGGCTGCTTCGGCTTCCGAGGCGGATCTCCAGAGGCAGATCGATGAATTGAAGCAGCAGATGCATCAGATGTCTACATATTACGAGCGCAAGATCAATGAACTGGAAAAGAAGCTTGCCGGAGCAGAGCATGGACGCGCGATGGATGAAGATATTCATCATAAAGGTGAACACGCGCACGGGGTGTCCCACAGTAAGGATCTTGTAGGGCACAAGCATCATCACGGGATACTGGGCGATAAGGTGAGCGTTATCGGGGCTTTCGATGCCAGATACGTAAATATCGAAAAACAGAAGAATTCGCTTTTCATCCATGAAGCCAAAATAGGAGCCCAGGCGCAGATAACCGATTGGCTTTTCGCATATGTCACTTTCAGCAAGCACCATGGGGAGGATATTGATATAGAAGAGGCGTACGCTGTGTTAGGACTTGAGCAGTTCAACCTGTCGGCTAAGCCCGGCAAGTTCTTTGTGAACTTCGGGCCTGAGAACCTTGCCCATTTCTTTGACAGAAGAACGATAACCCTCTCTGCCATGCACGTGGGGATCTTCGGGAACGAACCCTGGGCGGATACCGGCCTTCAGCTGGATTGGAGGATCCCGCTGGGATTTTATTCGAATCTAGGCGTTTCGGTCTTGAACGGGGATAACGCGGCTAGCTTCGGGGACGGACAAAATGAGGTTTCGAACAATAACATGCCCGTTGCCGTTAATTGGTCCAACGCGTTTGAAACGGACCACGGATTTTTCAAACTGGGCAATTCGTTCGCCTGGGGCCGGTGGGACAGGAACGATGAATATGACGTGTATCTCATAGGCGGGGATGCTTATTACAGGCTTGGGGATTTTGACGCGCAATTCGAGCTGATCTACAGGCGCAAGGACCTTCCGGCCGCGGGTGAAGAGAACGCGTATGGATATTATCTTTGGGGGGCATACAACTTTCCCTTGGACTACAAGTACCTTAAGGGAATAGAATTTTTGGCGGGATTCGGCCAATTCATACCCGATACGGGTGATAGAGAAACGAGAATAACCCCCCAGGTGAGTCTGCTGTTCAACGATTTTGCCAAGTTAAGGGCGACATATGAGGTAAGAGAGCAGTATCCCAAAGACAGAAAGGATAACAGGTTCATTACCCAGTTCGCTCTGGCATTTTGAACGGTGTTGAGAGGAAAGATATGATGAAAGCACCAGAGCGTGATCCGCTTGCTGGAGCACCTCCCGCTGACGCCCTTTTCTTATTGAATATTTTCGGGATATAGAGTAGGCTTTTAACATAAAAAGGAAAAGATCTATGCTGCTGGATATACATCTTCATTCGGCCGAACACTCTAAGTGCAGTATGGCCGATCCGCTCTCCCTCATCAGGCAGGCCTTGAAAAAAGGCGTGCAGGGCGTGGTCATAACCGAGCACAATTATTTATGGTCTCCTTCTGAAATCGAACGGATAAAGAAAAAAGCCGAATTGCAGAAGAACTTCCTTGTGCTCTCAGGACAGGAGATAAGGACCGAGATAGGCGATGTACTGGTATACGGGGCGGAGGAGACGATCAAAGAAGACATGCGCCTCGAAGAGATAAGGACCAATTATCCTGATGCCGCGATAATATGGGCCCATCCATTCAGGTCCGGGAAGCTGCCTTCGGCGGAGCAGCTCACCAGCCCGCATATCGACGGGGTGGAGGTATTCAACGTGAACCATACCCCGAAAGAGAACCATCTGGCGCTTAAGATGTGGCACGAACACAGGTTCACCGCCGTTGCCGGAAGCGACGCTCATAACGAAAAGGACGCCGCGCTTTTTTCAACCCAGTTCTTTCATCCGGTGAAGGACCCTTCGGAACTGGCCATGGAGATCAAGCTCGGCAGGTGCATGCCTTTTGTAAAAGAGATACCCAGGGCGGGGAGCAATCTTATTCTGACCGAAATAGTGATGGGCACAAAGGGCGCCGACGAATCAAGGAACCGCTTTATAACGAAGAAGTTCGAGGGCGAGAAGAACTGGCAGAAATCCAAGAATTCCCTGAGGATCAGGCAATTCCTGCACGATAACGGTTTTGATTCCGGAAAGTACAGGGTCCCCAGGGTCCTGGACGTAAATGAAGATGAGAAACTCTATATTGAAGAAGGCCAGAGGGGGGAACTTCTTTTTGATACCCTTAGCTATGTTTCCCCGGAGATAGGATCGATGTACCTTGAGATGTCCGCCGAGTGGCTTGCCAAAATGCATTCTGCCGGTTTCGATATCGAAAAGGCGGAAAACCCGCTTAAGCGGGAAGTGAAAAAGTTCGATTCTTATCTCGATTCGTTCAGCCAAACGCATAATCCCTACAGGGAGAGAGCAGCCCGCTACATCGAACGGGTGAAGCGTCTCCAGAAAAAGCTCTTCGACGAGGAGAGAGACAGGTTCGTTCAGTGCCACGGTGATTTTCATCCCAAGAACATAATCATAGGCCAGGACAGGGCGCGGGACATAAGCACTTTGTTCGTTTCGGTGATAGATTTCGATAGTTCGCTTGTCATTTCTGCCGAATCGGATCTGGGTTGCTTTATTTCGCAGTTCCTGTACCAGTTCCATGAGATGCCCCATGTGACCGAAAAATACCGGATGGAGGGTTTTGTCGAAGCCTATGCTGCCGCAAGAGACCTCAAGGCGGAGGATCTGGACAGGAACATAAAGCTTTTCATGCTGCGGACTAATCTCAGCATAGCATCTTTTCTTATTAAAGTAGGTAAAGGCCAGAGCGAGGACATGGATCTGGTGATGAATGGATCGGAATCGCTATATGAAAGCCTTAAATAAGATCTCACGATTCCTCACGGGTTTCCGCAGCACCAAGTCTTCTCAAGAGGAAGAACCGCATCATTCGAAAAAGTGGAATTAGCTATAAAAAACGGTCGGCATCCGGGGTAAACCGGATGACGGATTTGAATAAATGAGATTTTCACGTATAATATAGTATATAATATTAATACTAAATTATTTCCCATTAATAAAAAGGCGCTTTCCTGGTACGGGCGGTGCTGGCAACCATTTCATGAAAGGGTGGTTTAAAGTGAGTGATTTTTATTTTGACGCTATCATATTCGATATGGACGGAGTGGTGACCAAGACGGCTCTGGTACACGCGCATGCGTGGAAAAAGACCTTCGATGAGTACATGAAGCGGAGGGAGGAGGAACACGGCGAACCTTTCACGGAATTCACCCATGACGGTGATTACCTACCTTACGTTGACGGTAAACCCAGGTACGAAGGGGTGCAGAGCTTTCTGGAATCGAGGGGCATAGAACTGCCTTACGGCGAAAAGAGCGACCCTGGAAATAAAGAGACGATATGCGGGATAGGCAACAGGAAGAATGAGCTTTTCAGGGAGGTCCTCGAGGAGGACGGGGTCGAACGGTATGAGCCTATGGTAGAGTTCATCAAGGAGGTCAAGCAGCACGGCGTGAAAGTGGGAGTTGCCTCTTCTTCGAAGAACTGCGAGATGATACTGGAAAAAGCCGGCGTCCTGGATCTTTTCGAGACACGGGTGGACGGCGTGGTCTCGGAGACACTGGGGCTCAAAGGGAAACCCGAGGCCGATATTTTCGTTACCGCCGCAAGGAACGTCGGAGCCGAGCCGGCCAGGACCATAGTCGTCGAGGACGCGACCTCCGGCGTGGCAGCCGGACGCAACGGGGGGTTCGGTCTTGTCCTGGGAGTGGCCAGGAAAGATAATGTCGACGCGCTTCTTGCAAACGGCGCGGATATAGTGATGAAGGACCTCTCGGATATGAGGATAGGGTGGCTCCAGAAATGGTTCCAGAGGAAACCCCACCACCTGATCGATAAATGGAACGCCATAGACAATCCCTCGAGCGTACAGCTCTGGGAGTTTAGGGAGGACGTGCCGATCTATCTCAATCCCTGCTACCTGAGGACGGGTAAAGATATCTTCGAAAAGGATAAGACGGTCTTTTTCCTGGATTATGACGGCACGCTCACTCCGATAGTGGACCGGCCGCAGGACGCGGTGGTCTCCGGCGAAATGAAGGATACCGTCGAGCGGCTTTCAAAAAAGTGCCGGGTTTTCATCGTAAGCGGTAGGTTCAGGGAGGACGTGCAGCAGCTTTTGGGCATAAAGGAACTTCTTTACGCGGGCAGCCACGGATTCGACATAGAGGGTGAGGGTTTTTCCATGGTCCATCCGAAGGCGAAAGAGGTCATTCCTGTCGTCGAGGAAAACATAAAGAAGCTGGAGGCCGAACTGGGGGATATCGACGGGCTCCTGATCGAGAAAAAGAAGTTCAGCGTGGCGGTGCATTACCGCCTTGTCGATGAGGATAAACATCTTCCACGCATTAGGAAGATGGTCGAGGATATCGCCCGGGAGAACGATTCCCTGAGGCTTATGAGCGGCAAAAAGGTCTTTGAGCTCCTTCCGAACATAGAGTGGGACAAGGGAAAGGCTATAAGATGGATACTTGAAGCCATGAAAATGGACTGGCACGATGCTAACATGATATATATCGGAGATGATGTTACCGACGAATTCGCTTTCAGGATGCTCAGAACAAGAGGGACAAGTATCCTTGTTTCAAAGGAGGAAAAAGCGTCGTCGGCGGATTTCCGTTTAAAAGATCCGCAGGAGGTGAGGGAGCTTTTTGAAAAGTTCATCCACGAGATCGGTTGATAACGAAAGAGAAAAACTAAAAGGTTGGGAGGTCCTCTACGAGGGGTTCGACCCCTCCCTGGAGGACCTCAGGGAGACCCTTTGCACCCTGGGTAACGGTTACATGGGTATACGCGGCGCAGCGACCGAGTCGAGCGCTTCAAAGATACATTACCCGGGAACTTATCTGGCGGGCATATACAACACCCTCGGGACGGACGTCTCCGGGAAAAGGATCTTCAACGAGGACATGGTCAACTGTCCTAACTGCATGCTTCTTTCGTTCCGCGTTAACAAGGACAAATGGAACGAGGAAGAGAAAATAGAGATCCTCTCCTACAGCCAGAAACTTGACATGAAAAAAGGCCTTCTTATCAAGTCCCGGCGCGTCCGTGACGAAGCGGGACATGTAAGCCGCATCGAGGAAAAGAGGCTTGTGCACATGAAGCATCCGCATCTTGCGACCCTCAGCTATACTATAACTCCTGAAAACTACTCCGGGAAACTTCTGGTAAGGTCTTTTATCGACGGGGCAGTGCAGAACATGGGAGTTGCCAGGTACGGTGAGCTCAATTCCAAGCACCTGAAGCTCGTTTCCCGCGGGTCGGTTAAGGATGACTTGGTATGTCTGACCATGAAGACCAATACCTCGGGCATTACGATAAGCGAAGCGTCGAGGCTCAGGATATACCGGGGCAGCAGGAAGCAGAAGCTGAAGCGGAAGATCATCAAGAAAAAGGAAAAGATAGGGAGCGAGCTCACTGTTCAGATAAAAAAGAACAGCTCCCTGAGGCTCGAGAAGACATGCGCGGTCTTTACTTCCAGGGATGTCCCTTCCGGGTCCGTGGAGAAGCACGCGGTCAATACCGCGAGGAAAGCTCCGGCTTTCAAGAGTCTCCTGCGCTCGCAGGAAGAAGCCTGGAAGAAGCTATGGCAGATATGCGATATCAGGATAGAAGAGGACCTTTTCGCTGAGACCATACTAAGGTTCCATATGTTCCACCTGATGCAGTCGGCTAGCCCTCACAACACCGAAATAGACGCGGCTCTGGCGGCAAGAGGCCTTCACGGGGAATCCTACCGGGGGCATATATTCTGGGACGAGGTCTTCGTGCTTCCATTCGTAAGCACTCATCTTCCCAGAACGGCCGAGGCGCTTTTGATGTACCGCTACAGGCGCCTGGGGCCGGCCAGGGAATACGCGAAAGAGAACGGGTACGAGGGGGCGATGTTCCCCTGGCAGAGCGGTTCTTCGGGCCATGAAGAGACCCAGAGCATCCATCTTAATCCCATGTCGGGTAAATGGGGCCCTGACCTGAGCCGGAACCAGAGGCACGTTTCTTTCTCGATAGCTTATAACGTCTGGAGAAACTGGGTCATCACGGGCAACCGGAAGTTCCTTGCGGATTACGGAGCGGAGCTCATCCTTTCCATAGCAAAGTTCGGTTCCAGCCTATGCGTTTATGACGAAGAGGACGGCAGATACCATACCGAAGGCCTGATGGGACCTGATGAGTTCCACGAGAAACTCCCGTTTTCCCGAAAGGCCGGGTTCAGGGACAATTTTTACAGCAACATGCTGATAGTCTGGATGCTCATGAAGGCCAGGGAGGTCCTGGAGATCCTTCCCGCCGACCGGCGAAGGCAGCTCAGGAAGAAAATAGGGATCAGCGAAAAGGAACTTCAAAGATGGGAAGATATCTCCCGGAAAATGAACGTCATAATCAACGAAAAAGGGATAATAAGCCAGTTCAAAGGATATTTCGATCTCAAGGAGCTTGACTGGGAAGCTTACAGGAAAAAGTACAAGAACATACACCGCATGGACAGGATACTTAAAGCCGAGGGTAAGTCCCCGGACGATTACAAGGTGGCCAAACAGGCGGACGTGCTCATGCTTTTTTATCTGATCCCGTTCAATGAGATAAAGGATCTTTTTGAAAGGCTCGGCTACAAGATAACCAAGAGGATGCTGAGGGATAACTATGAGTATTACGAGACCAGGACAAGCCACGGCTCGACCCTTAGCAAGGTAGTGCACTGTTATGTTTCCCACATACTCGGTATGAGAAAAGCTTCCCGGGAATGGTTCTTCGACGTCCTGGAAGCGGATATCCACGACGTAAAGGGAGGTACCACCCTTGAGGGTATACACACCGGGATCATGGGAGGATCCATTGATATAGCTATCAGGGGCTTCGCCGGCGTTCATATCGCCGAAGACCACGTAAAAATAGAACCGAGACTGCCCTCTGGCTGGGATAAGATGGATTTCAGGATGCTGATAAGGGGGCTAAAGGTCAGGTTAATCGTTTCAAAGAAAAGTGTTAAAATAAAGATAGAGACGCGCAAGTCACGCACCAAGGGTCTAACCTTCAGGGTGGCGGGAAGAGAAAGAACCCTTAAGCCCGGAGGAGAGACCCGGATGAAACTGTGAAAGCACGCTCGAATTGGAGGCAGACATGAAAACCGGTAAGATACTTATTGTAGAAGGGGATCTGACATTTTCAAAAGTACTGCAAACGCAGCTCAGGGATGCCGGATACGTGGTCGACGCCCAGCAGACAGGGCAGAAGGCGCTTGAGGAGCTTAAAAGGGAATGGGTGGACCTTCTGATAGTCTCCAGTAATCTTCAGGGGGAGATGGACGGTTTCGGGTTCATCAAAGCGGTGAAGAAGAACAAGGGGCTTTCCAAGATACCGATACTTATGACCTCGAACAAGCCCGGGATAAAGAAGGTCGTGGAAAAACTGGGCGTGGAGGATTTTTTCGAAAAACCCTCAAAAGTGGACGTTCTCAAGAAAAGGGCCGAAGAGATCCTTGAGAAAAAGGGCCAGGTCAACGTGGACAGGATGTAAAGGCGCTATCTAATAGGTTAAGGAGGCTTTACCATGAAAAAGGATTTTAATAATAAACTCAAGACCCTTGACAAGAAGATCAAGAAAATAAAAGCCAGGGACATGATGACAGAAGAAGTTATCACCATAGGCCGTAACGAGGACCTTTACAAGGCCGCGGACCTGATGATAAAGAACAGGATAAGCGGCATCCCCGTTGTCTCCAGGGGAGGCAAGATACAGGGGATAATAACCGAGAACGATCTGTTCATGGTAATGGACATGGTCAAGTCCGGGGACGTGACGTTCGACAACAATAAAAAGGGCGTGATCCCCCCGGTCAATTTCGCGATGAGCGTCGAGGTCAACACCATAACCAAGGATACTACGCTAGATGAGATAATCGTCCTTATGAAATACAAGAACCAGCACACCATACCCGTCCTGGAAAAAGGGAAACTTGTCGGTATTATCGGCAAACAGGACGTTTTCAAGAAGTTCTATTCGGCGGTAAAGTCCTGCTAAAGGCTTCTCGGGCAGAGGGGATCTACTGCTATTTTTCCCGGATCGGGAAAGTACCGGTCAGTCCAGCTTATCACTTACTATAATACTAAATGATGCAAATAAAAATCCTATTGACAAACAGTAAAAAATGGACTATAATTGATAATGGAAATCATTATCAATAAGAAAGGTGATAAATATGCCCGAAAGAAGAAGGTTCGGCAGAGCAAACTGGCACAGAAGGTTCAAGGGGTTGGGGTACAGGATAACCATACCCAGAAAAGCGATAATGGAAGTCCTCCACAGGACGAAAAAGCATCTTAGCGCGGAAGATATATATATGGAAGTGCATAATCTTTACCCCCAGGTGGGTCTTACGACGGTGTACAGGACCCTTGAGCTATTGACAGAGATGGGGCTGGTCTCGAAATTCGATTTCGGCGACGGAAGAGCCAGGTACGAGCTTGTTTCCGATCCCAAAGAGGACCATCATCACCATCTTATATGCACCCGGTGCAAAAGGGTCATAAATTACTCGGAGTTCATTGACGAGGAGCTTGAATTTTTGAAAAGGGCCGAAAAAGGCCTGTCTGAAAAATACAATTTCGATATAAAGAACCACGTATTTCAGTTCTACGGACTCTGTGATAGATGTAAAAATAAGGAATGATCCGGGTGCCCTCGTGTCCCGGAACAAATGAAAATAAGGAGGTGTATTATGCCAGGTGGTGACAGAACAGGCCCAAGGGGCTTAGGTCCAATGACAGGAAGAGGTGCCGGTTACTGTGCGGGTTATTCTACGCCCGGTTACGTGAATCCCGTACCCGGAAGCGGATACAGCGGGCGCGGCAGAGGCTGGTCTGCGTACGGAAGAGGTCGCGGGGGCGGCCGCGGATGGCGCAACTGGTATTATGCTACGGGTATGCCCGGGTGGCAGAGGGCCTCATACGGTTATCCCGCCTACGGGGAACCTTATCCTTCGGAGCCTACGGCCGAAGAGGAGAAAGAGATGCTGATGGACCAGGCTGAAAATCTCAAGCGGGAGCTTGAGGATATCCAGGACCGTATCAGCACATTGGAAAAAGCCAGGGAAAACGAAAAAAAATAGCAGGGATAAAGGCGGGGAATAAGAGCTTATCCCCGCTTTTTTTTCTGAGCGGGAGGATAATATGCGAATAGCTATTTCTACCGATAGCGGGAAAGTATCCGCTCATTTCGGAAGGTGTCCTTCTTTCACCATTATTGACGTGGAAGAAGGCGAGCTTATCAAGAAAGAGGAACTTGCCAATCCAGGGCACCACCCGGGTTTCCTGCCCCGTTTTTTGCATGAAAAAGGCGTCGAGAGCATTATTGCCGGCGGTATGGGGCGCAACGCGATGGACCTGTTCGCCCGGCAGGGTATCGAGACGTTAGTGGGCGTGAGCGGTCCAGTGGAAGAGGTCATAAAAAGCATTCTCACCGGTACCCTGGAAGGCGGGGAAAGCTTGTGCAGGCCCGGGGGCGGCAAGGGATACGGGCTTGACAAGACCGAGTGTGACCATCCCGAAGAAGAAAGATAATGACAAGGAGGAAATCTATGAGGATATGCGTTACTTCACAGGCGGACACACTGGATTCACAGGTCGATCCGAGATTCGGAAGGTGCCCGTATTTTATGATCGTCGATACGGAAACCATGGACTTTGAAGCTGTCCAGAACCCGAACGTGACCGGGATGGGCGGTGTCGGCGTGCAGTCCGGACAGCTTATGTCCGAGAAGAAGGTCAAGGCCGTGCTTACCGGCAACGTGGGGCCGAACGCGTTCCGGACCTTGAAGGCCGGCGGGATAGATATTTACGCGGGCGTTTCGGGGACAGTTAAAGAGGCCGTCCAAAAATACAAAAACGGCGGGCTGAAACCCGTTGACGATGCCAGTGTAGATTCTAAATTCGGTATGGGCTGATCGCCCGGAAAGGAGAGAACAATGATAGCCAAGGTCGACCTCGACAAATGTACCGGTTGCAGTGCTTGTGTCGATTCGTGTCCGGTCAACGCGATAATAATGGAGAATGATAAAGCCGTGGTCGGCGAGGAATGTATCGGGTGTGGAGCCTGCGTGGATGTATGCCCGATGGGGGCTATTACTGTTTCATGAGAAGGAGGTAAAAATGCCACTTGGAGACGGAACCGGTCCTTTCGGGCAGGGGCCCGGAACAGGAAGAGGAATGGGACGAGGTGCAAGAGGCAGGATGGGCGGTAACCGTCCCGGCAGCGGTCCGGGAGGCAACTGCCTGTGCCCCAGCTGCAAATTGAGCATGCCGCATCAGGCGGGTGTTCCCTGTTATAACGTCAAATGTCCCAAATGTGGCGCGTCAATGGTCAAGGAACAATAAGAACCTTTTGATCCGCCGCTTTTTGATAACACCCGTACCTTCAGGTACTGGTGCGGGCATCTTACAGGAAGAACGATTGTTGAATAACCCTTTAGAAGGAGAGACCGAAATGAGCGTAGAAACCGATATTCTGATAGTTGGCGCGGGTCCGGCGGGGATAGTGTGCGGCGTGACCGCGAGAAAATATTATCCCGGCAAAAAGATCACCGTCATGAAAAACATAGAACAGGGCGTCGTTCCCTGCGGGATACCTTACATGTTCGCCAGCCTGAACAGCCCCGAAGAGAATAAGCTGGGTACCGCGTCGCTTGAAAAAAATAAGATAGACGTCGTCATAGACGAGGCGATCCGGATAGACCGCCCCGCCAGGAAGGTCGCCACCAAAAGCGGGAATGAATGCTTCTATGAAAAGCTTATCCTGGCGACGGGATCATCTCCCATAATACCGCCGATCGAAGGCGTCGACAAAAAAGGCATCTACCCCATACACAAGGACATGGAGTATCTGAAGCTTTCCATAGAGGATATCAAAAAAGCGAAGAACGTCCTGATAGTGGGCGGCGGTTTTATCGGGGTGGAATTCGCGGACGAGCTCTCATCCATGGAGGGATTGAATGTGCATCTTGTGGAGATGCTGCCCGATATACTCGCCAATTCCTTCGATCCTGAATTTTCCGGGATGGCCAGGACAAGGCTTGAAGCCAAAGGGGTTAACGTTCTCACCGATGTTCGTGTTGACGAATTCACCGGCGAGGGAAAGGTCGAAAAGGCCATTTTCTCTAACGGGGATGAGGTCCCGGTCGATGCGGTCATACTCGGTATCGGGGCTTTCCCCAACACGGCCCTTGCGGTGGATGCCGGGCTGGAACTGGGACACAGTAAAGGCATATGGGTGGACGAATACATGAGAACGGTAGACCCGGATATTTTCGCGGTCGGCGATTGCGCGGGAAAGCGCGACTTTTATACTCGCAAGGTGACGCCCGTCATGCTGGCTTCCACGGCGACGGCCGAGGCGAGGATCGCCGGAGCCAATCTTTACAGGCTTAAAGTGGTGAGGGAGAACAAGGGGACCATAGCGATCTATTCGACATATGTTGATGGTTTGGTTCTCGGGTCCGCGGGTCTTACCGAAGGTTCCGCCCGCAGAGAGGGTTTCGAGATCGTGGCCGGTTCCGTTGAGGTGATGGACAAGCACCCGGCGGCCATGCCGGACGTTTCGCAGGTCAAGATCAAGCTTATTTTCTCAAAACAGTCCGGTATCATAATGGGCGGACAGGTGGCCGGGGGCATGTCCGCCGGGGAGATAATCAACATAATCGGAATGGCCATCCAGCAGAGGGTTTCTCTTTCTGAACTTGAGACGTTGCAGATGGCGACGCATCCCTACCTGACAAGCGCTCCGACGATGTATCCTCTCGTTCTGGCGGCGCAGAACGTAAAAGAAGTAGAGGATGTGCTCGAGCAAAAAGTCTGATCTCGGAAAAGCCGCCCAAAAAGGAGAAAAATGCAAAAGAACTCGACTAAAGAAATGGAGCAGGATAAACGTCTCGAAAAGAACCTGTCCCGGATAAAGAATAAGATCATGGTCATAAGCGGGAAAGGCGGGGTGGGTAAATCCACTGTTGCTGTCAATCTTGCTTACGGGCTGGCCCTGAAGAATAAAAGGACCGGTATTCTGGACGTGGATATACACGGCCCGAACATAGCCAAGATGCTGGGTGTCGAGAACACAAAACTCCTTGCGTATGATTCGGGGATAGAACCGGTGCGGGTTACCGACAACCTCAAGGCGATAAGCCTGGCCCTGATGCTGAAGGACCAGGACCAGCCCGTTATCTGGCGGGGGCCGCTTAAGATGATAACCATAAAACAGCTTCTCAGTGATGTTAACTGGGAGGAACTTGATTATCTTATCATAGATTCCCCTCCAGGAACGGGGGACGAACCCCTCAGCGTCTGTCAGCTTATTCCCGATGTTAAAGGCGCGGTAATAGTCACGACACCGCAGGATGTGGCGATACTTGATTCCAGGAAATGCGTGGGGTTCGCCAGGCAGCTCAAGATCCCTGTTCTGGGCATTATCGAGAACATGAGCGGGCTGGTATGTCCACATTGCTCTAAAAGCATAGACCTTTTCGGAACAGGCGGAGGGGAAAAAGCCGCGGGCGATTTGAAGGTGCCGTTTCTGGGAAGATTGCCCGTAGAACCGGGGATGGTCCCATCCGGGGATTCCGGGCGGCCACTTATACATTTCCAAAAGGATACCTCCACGGCCAAGATCATGGTTCGGATAGTTGACAGGATAACGGGTATGTGATCTGCCCGGCGTTGCGCGGAGCTTATTTATAGACCAGGAAAAGGCCCGTTCTCGGGAAAAGAAGATCGGCTTTCCAGAAAAGAAGGAGTTTCAAATGATCCAGATCAGGGAAAATAACGAACACGAGTTTACCGTTACCGTCGAGGAAAGTGACGGAAAGACCGAGTATACGGTAGGTCTGGACAATGCCTATTATAGGGACCTGACCGGGGGGAACATAACCAGGAAGGAACTGATAAGAAAATCCTTCGAGTTCCTGCTTGAAAGGGAACCCAATAGCTCCATACTTACCCGGTTCGATCTGAGGGCCATCAGGGACTATTTCCCCGGGTACGAGAAGACGATCTCTAACGGTTGAATACATTATGGCTGTAGCCTTTGTGGAAGAGAACGCTTCTTTTCTCATAGAGGGACGGGTCTCAGGAATTGACATGTATATAAGGGAATTAATAGAAAAGACAAGGAGGGACATCCCATCATGCGGGGATTTACATCTTGTAAGGTTTTTTTCTTCCTTTGTCACTGTTTCGGCAGGTAAGGTTATCGGGGTAACAAAGCCTTATCTAAGGTATTGCCCGCTTGCCGGCCACCTTTATACCGATTTAAGGAGGGCCGGAGAACGGAATCCTGATGCAGTGCGTGAACTCATCAAGAAGGCCGTCGAAAGCAAGATCCAAAAATTCGGTTTTTTTACCCCGAAAAGGGTCTTTCACGGCAATAGTATAGCAATTCCCTACGGGGCATCCGAGATGATGATGTTCGCCATGAGAAAGGGCATCATTGATTCAGCTGTTATAGTCTGTGACGGGGCCGGTACGGTGATAGTAGACAGGTCCGAGATGGTACAGGCAATAGGCGCCAGGATGAACGGGCTTTTTTTTACTTCCCGCATAGATGAGGTGGCCGATCGTTTGCTTTCGGAAGATTGCCGCATCGTTTTTCCCGATGCATCCATAGATCAGCTTCAGGGCGTAGAGCGTGCCGCGGAGCTCGGTTACAGGAAGATCGCCGTTACAGTGAACGCGCTTATGGACGAGGACCTGGAGAAAATAAAGAAAATAGAAAAAAAGCATGGCGCAGCTGTGACAGTGTTATCGATCTGTACCACGGGGGCCTCGCCGAAGGAGGTCGACTGGATCGGGGAACATTCTGATATCGTCTGGAGCTGCGCCTCGGAAAGGGTGCGTTCGGTAATAGGCAAAAAGGCGACGCTGCAGATCTCCAGGAAAATACCTGTTTACGTTCTCACCCGAAAAGGCCTGGACCTTATAGCCGGTTACTGCGGCAGGCCGGATGCGATACGCCAGCTTGATATCACGAAGCAGTATTTGATAGCTGCCAAAAACAGCGGAGACCAGGTGCAAATGGGGGATTCCCGGGCGTATTTGTCCGGAGCGGATCTACCCGTTAGAGACAGAAAGGAACCCGCATAAGGAGGTGCTGTCATGGCGGCAGGTCTTTCAAGAGGAGAAACAGCATGAAGATAAAGGTGCTATATGACAATACAGCAGCTGATGAGCGTTATGATTCCGGGTGGGGGTTCTCTTGTCTAGTTGACGGTAGAGTCCTTTTCGACACGGGTGAAGACGGCGAGAGCCTTCTCAAGAATATGAAGCTCATGGCCGAGGAGCCCGAAGATATCGAGGCGATCGTGATATCCCATGACCATTGGGATCACACCGGGGGATTGCCGGAGATACTTACCAGGAATAAAGGTCTCAGGACATACGTCTGTCCCGGGTTCAGCCGTTCCTTCAAGCGAAAGGTAAACCAGATGGGAGGAAGTCTCATGGAGACAGAAGGCCTTACCGAGATAAAGGAGGATATATTCACGACCGGCCCTATCCAGGGAGAATACAAGATGCGCGGCATAGAGGAACAGGCGCTCGCGCTCAAAACCGGAAATGGCATTACCGTGATCACCGGCTGCGCGCATCCGGGTATCGTGAGGATCGTGGAGGAGGTCAAAAAAAAATTTCCCGGGGAAGGGCTTTACTGTGTTTTCGGCGGGTTCCATCTGAAAGATAAGGGAAAAGACGAGCTCAATACCGTGGCGGATGAGCTTGAACGGCTGGGTATGAATAAATACGGCCCGGCCCACTGTTCGGGCGGTGAAGCTAAAGGTGTTTTCAGGGATAGGTTCGGTGATGATTTCATACGCATCGCCTCTGGTAAAACAGTTGAGGTATAACCGGTGTGCTCATGGATCGTAAAGGGCCCATACGTATAACAAAGGATTAGCATGGAGAAGATTTCGCAATTGATAACTTTCGGTCCGGTCCCATCAAGGCGGCTCGGTCAGAGCCTCGGAATAAACAATATCCCGCCCAAGGTTTGCACATATTCATGTACCTATTGCCAGGCGGGGCGCACCAGTGAACTTTCAGTGCAGAGAAAGAAGTTCTATGAACCGGGGAGAATTCTGCGCGAAGTGGAACAGAGAATAACCAAAGCCCGGGAAAAGGCAGAGGATATCGATTATCTTACTTTCGCTCCTGACGGGGAGCCGACCTTGGATGAGAATCTCGGCAGGGAGATCGAAGCTCTCAGGCGATTTGGGATCAAGATAGCTGTAATAACGAATTCTTCTCTTTTATGGGATAAAAATGTAAGAGAGCAGCTTTCCCGGGCCGACTGGGTGTCCATTAAGATCGATGTTGTCAGCCCGGATACATGGAGAACATTGAACCGTCCGCATCCTTCGCTGGACCTGGCCAGGGTTCTTGAGGGCATAGAGGACTTTACGGATATATTCGAGGGATTTCTCGCGACTGAGACAATGCTGATCGGGGGCGTCAATGATGCGCAGGAGGAAGTGGAAAAGACGGCCGATTTTACCGCGGGGCTCATAGCTTCGAAAAGTTACATATCGGTACCCACCCGTCCGCCGGCCGAAGGAGAGGTCAGTCAGCCCGACGAGTCGGCAGTTAACCGGGCATACCAGATCTTTACCGAAAGGGGTATAGTCACCGAATGCCTTATAGGGTATGAGGGGAACGCTTTCGCTTTCACCGGGGACGTTAAAAAGGATATTCTGAGCATCACCTCGGTGCATCCGATGAAGCAGGAAGCGGTGGACGAAGTGCTGCGGAAAGCAGGAGCCTCTACGGATGTGGTCGGGGAGATGATAGCCGAGGGCAAGCTCAGGAAAGTGCGGTACAGGGAACAGGACTTTTACGTAAGGAAAATATGAATCACAGGCCAGCAGGGGCGGGTGAGGCGCCTCTGGTTGGGCAGGGAACTTTATCATGAAAATAGCCGGTCTTCAGAAGATATCGATGGTGGATTACCCGGGTTATATATGCGCTACGGTCTTTACCCAGGGATGTAATTTCCGTTGTGGGTTCTGTCATAACCGTGATCTTATGACAACTGAGGCGGATTTCGGTTTTTCCGAAGAGGATCTATTTGAACTGCTCCGGGAGCGGAAGAACATACTGGAAGCGCTCTGCGTCACGGGAGGAGAACCCACCCTTTGGTCAGACCTTCCTGATTTTGCCGAAAAGGTCAAGACTACCGGAGTGAAGCTCAAACTCGATACCAACGGATCCAACCCGGATATGATCCGGCTTCTTTTGCAAAGGGGTCTCGTCGATTTTATAGCCATGGACGTAAAAACCTCCTTCGGGAAATATCATCTTTTCAATGTTCCCGAGGGAACAGAGGAACTTCTCGAACTGAGCATCGAAAGAATAATGCGGTCAAGTGTTCCGTATGAATTCAGGACGACCTGTGTTCCTGGGATAGTTACCGGAGAGGATATCCATTCTATCGGCAAGGCCATAAAAGGTGCAGAAAAATACTGTCTGCAGCAGTTCCGTCCGCACGAGAACGTGCTGGATAAGGAATTCGCGCACATGAGACCTTACGGCAAGGACGCGCTTTGCGCTTTCAGGGCGATATCGGAGGCGTACGTTGAAAAAGCCGTTACCAGAGGAATATGATTAAGTCAGGCCCCACTGGCCATAAACAGGAGCAATACGATGAATATAGCGATATCAAGCGGAAAAGGCGGGACAGGAAAGACGTTCATATCAACCAATATCGCGGCCGTTCTGGCCGCTCTTGGCGAGAAAGTCCGTTATCTCGATTGTGACGTGGAAGAGCCCAACGGGCATCTTTTCCTGAAACCCGAGGTAGATAAGGAAGAGGAAGTCTCTGTTATATCTCCCTGCGGGGTGGATGATCAAAAGTGCATAAACTGCGGCAAATGTGCCGAAGCGTGTAATTACAACGCCATTGCCATAGTGAACGGCAAAGTTCTTTTCTTCAACGAACTTTGCCACGTATGCGGCGGGTGCAAGATTGTCTGTCCTACGGGAGCTATAATAGAAAAGGAAAGGAAAATAGGCATCCTGAGGCATGGAAAGAGCGGCGAGATAGATTTTCATTACGCTCTTTTAGAGACCGCCGAGGGCGGCATGTCACCCCGCCTCGTAAAAAAGGTCAAGGAATGCGCCGGGCAAGGGATTAACATACTTGATTCCTCTCCCGGGACGTCCTGCCCGGTGGTTGAGACGGTAAAGGATGCCGATCTTTGCGTTCTTGTCACCGACCCCACTCCTTTTGGAATAAACGACCTGAAGCTGGCGGTCAACATGGCGCGTGAAATAGGGATAGAGCCGGTGATCGTCGTTAACCGCGCAGAGTACCATAACAGCGAGTTAAAGGATTACTGCCGTCGCGAAGATCTCGAAATAATAGGAGAGATACCCGATGACCGTAAAATAGCCGAAACCTATTCGGTGGGGGATATCGTTGTTGAAAAGCTTCCGGAATACCGCGGGCTTTTCTCGGAAATAGCTTCCAGGATGAAGGTCCTTGCCGGTGAGGAAAGACCCGTCAGGAAAACGCTGGAAAGCCGGGATCCCGGCCGCAAAAGTGAAAGCAAGCTAGAGAAGGCCGAACTTTACAGTGCCCCTCTCGGAACGGGAAAGCCCAGGGAACTGGTAGTTATCTCAGGCAAGGGAGGGACCGGGAAAACCTCCATACTGGCTTCCCTGTCCGCTCTGGCGGAGAACATGGTCATATCCGATTGCGACGTTGACGCGGCTGACCTTCATCTTATCCTGAGTCCTCGCATCCTGCAAAGCGGCGATTTCAGCGGAGGAGTAAAGGTCGAAATAGATTACAGTAAATGCACTTCCTGCGGCAGGTGCCTGCAGGCTTGCCGCTTCGATGCCATAAGCAAAGAGACCTCCGGAGGCAAAGTGCGCTACGTGATAGATCCGGTGTCCTGCGAGGGCTGCGGCGTGTGCTACCTTGTCTGTGAGGACGGCGCTATAAAGATAGAGGACGCGGTTAACGGCCAGTGGTTCATCTCCGAAACGCGTTTCGGGCCGATGAGCCACGCGAAACTGGGTATCGCCGAAGAGAATTCGGGAAGGCTCGTGACCCTGGTCAGGAATAAGGCGGCCATGCTGGCCCATGAGCATAAAAGAAAAAAGGAGCTCATTGACGGTTCTCCCGGCACAGGATGTCCCGTTATAGCTTCCCTGACGGGTGCGGACTATGCGCTTATAGTCACCGAACCCACCGTATCGGGGCTTCATGATATGGAACGTGTGGTCAAAGTCACTAGTCACTTCGGTATTGATTCGGGAATTGTTGTCAACAAGTACGACCTCAACCTGGATATGACCGAAAGGATACGCAAGATCAGTGAAAAGTATGGCATTGAATTTGTGGGAAAGGTGCCCTACGATAAGGTCGTGACGGAGGCCCAGATGAAAAAGCTTTCCGTTGTTGAGTATGATAAAGGCCCGGTAACCGAAAGCATAAAAGAGATTTGGAGGAAAGTCTCCAGACGTTTTTAGACGCTGCAGGTATTTTTGGGTCGCTGAACGGTTATCTTGAACAGGTAGAAGGAGGTGGAACATGCCCAAGGAATACGTTTTTAGAACAGGGCTCAGGTGGAGCGGCGCGAAAAAAGGTACGCTTTCATCTCAGGGCAAGCTGAACATAGGTGTTGCGACGCCGCCCGAATTCAACGGGGAGGAAGGTTACTGGAGCCCGGAGGAGCTTCTTATCAGCGCGGTCGATTCCTGTATAATGACCACTTTCCTTCATTACGCGGAAAAGAAAAAAGTGGGATTAGATTCATATCAGAGCGAAGCCGAGGGTGTCCTGAAAATGGTGGAGGGCCGTTTAATGTTCTCAAGGATAAAAGTGCGCTCCAGGATAACGGTCGGTTCTGAAGAAGATATAGATAAGGTCAAAGATCTCATGCGTTCGGCGGAGAAGAATTGTCTTATCTCCAATTCGATGAGGTCACAGGTCGAAATCCTGCCGCAGGTGATGATAGGTGTCTCCAATGGCCGGTCCGGTCAGGAAGCGGGATAAGGAGAGCAAGATAGATGGAAGATCTTTTTGACGAACATTATCTCGAATACGACAAGTGGTATGAACGAAACAAAAACGCCTATCTTTCGGAGCTGGAAGCCATCAGGAAAATCATCCCGCGCCAGGGACGCGGGCTGGAGATCGGGGTAGGCTCGGGCAGATTCGCGGCAGCTCTGGGAATCGACATCGGGGTCGACCCTTCCGAGAAGATGATCGAGATTGCCGGGGAACGGGGAGTTGAGACTTACAAAGCCTCTGGGGAAAAGCTTCCATTCAATGACTCGGACTTTGATTATGTAGCGATAATCGTAACTCTTTGTTTCGTGAAAGATCCGCGGCGGGTTATCCAAGAAGCATCCCGGGTCTTGAAGCCCGGTGGAAGCATCGTAATCGGGATAATAGACAAGGACAGTTTTCTAGGTAAATTTTACGGGGAAAAATCCAGCATATTCTACGACCGCGCTACTTTTTACGGTGTGGATGAAGTGACGCGGCTGCTCAGCGAGTCCGGATTCTCGCGGTTTTCCTGTTATCAGACCGTATTCGAAATGCCCGACAAATTGAAAAGTGTCGATAAGCCCCGCAAGGGCCACGGCAGGGGTGGCTTTGTCTGTATAGGTGGCCGGAAACAATAGTTCATTCATGTTCACCTCTCACCACATAAAAAATATCCCCGAATGATCTCTCCAGATGTTGCAAAAATCATTTCCTGCAATATAATAATATAAATAAAGAGTTATATTCACAGGCGAAGGAATATTATGAAAACTTCCGAAAAAGAATATTTTATAAGCCGGTCGGTGCTTAAAAAGGCGTTTGAGCTGGGCAGGGAGATCTATGCAAGGGCAATTTTTATTTATGCCGACGTATGCCCGGATGTGGAGAAGATAGAAGAGGCCAAGGAGAAGTTTGATGTATTTCTCGTGGCTAAGACCAAAAAGAGGCTTAAGGAAGCCGAAAAGATAGTGCACAAAGTGCTTCTGGTACCGGATATACCGTTAACGAGGATGGGGCAGATAAAGATAGCCATCATGATGGCTGTTTCACAGAACCTACTGCGCAAGGGCGAGAAGGTTATCTGTCTTTCCGGAGTGCCCCGATTCGGTTTTCTGGATACTCTGGTGGTTATCGAGGTAGGCAAGGAATTCGAAATGGTGACATCGGATAAGATCATCAATTTCACCAAGGAGATAGATTCCAGGGTTTTCGAAGAGATCGTAAGGATCGCCACTGAGATCGCCAGCGAAGGAAGAGAGGGCAAGCCAGTGGGCACGACCTTCATAGTAGATTCATCCGGCAAGGTTAAAAAGAACATCAGGCAGATGGTACTTAACCCTTTCAAGGGATACGCCGAAGAAGAAAGGAACATACTGGACCCCCGTATTAGAGATTCGATAAAGGAGTACGCCCAGCTGGACGGCGCTTTTCTCGTCAGAGGCGACGGAACCATAGAAGCCGCGGGTGTTTACTTGAAACCCGATGTAATACCTGAGGAACTGCCCCAGGGCTGGGGAACGCGGCATTATAGCGCCGCGGCCATGACGTATGAAACGGAGGCTATCGCTGTTACGGTTTCCCAGTCGACGGGTGATGTTCGTATCTTCAAGGGCGGGGTGCCGATAATGGAGATAGAAAAGCCAGGCAGGACCTGATAACGAGATAGAGGAGATAATTGGTGTGGGAAAATTGAAAAAAAGGGAAATAATACAGACAGATCCTATTTCACCGGGGTATACTATCGGGAAAGCTTTCTTTTACACGGATATCCTTACAAGGAACGTATTTTCCTATAATGTTGAGAAAAAACAGATCGAAAAGGAGTTCGGAAGGATAAAACAGGCTTTTGAAATAGTGTCCAGGGACCTTCATTCGATGAAGGAGCTGGTGGAAAAACACATTGGCGAAAAATACGCCGATATTTTCAAAGTACATAAGCAGCTTCTCAAGGATGAGACGCTTCTTCTGGACATAGAGAAAGAACTTAAAAGGGAACTGGTGAACGCCGAACACGTTGTTAAGAACGTGTTCAGGAAATGGGCAAACAGGTTCAGGATGTCCGAAAGCGAAATGGTCAGGGACAAGGCCGAAGATATGGAGGACCTGGGCAGGAGAATACTGCGCGTATTGCTGGGATACGAGAAGAACATGCTTGAGAAAATGCCTCCCGATAGTATAATCTGCGCCTCCAGGCTCTTGCCGTCGGATACTGTCCATATAAAGGGAAAGAACGCAAAGGGGATATTCGTAGAGAACGGAAGCCGCAATTCACACAGTGCGATACTTGCCAGGAATCTGGGAATACCCGCAGTAGCTAATCCCCGTCAATCGATCTATTCCATTGAAGAAGGCGCCTCGCTTATACTTGACGGAGAAAAGGGGGTAGCCATAGTGAATCCCGATCAAGATGATATCAGTTTCTACGAGTCGAAGATGAAGGACGCGCAGAACCGTGAAAAGGAATATATCACGAGATCCCAAGAGAAAGCCAAGACCAGTGACGGAAAGATAATAAACGTATACGCGAACATAATCTCCCGTACAGACGTGACCGAAGCGCTCAGACACGGCTGTGACGGGATCGGTCTTTTCAGGATAGAGCAGATCTATCTGGAAAGCAAAGTGCTGCCCAGTGAGGCCAAGATAACAAGTTATCTGGAAAAGATACTCAAAGGTCATGAAAAGCTAAAAACCACCATAAGACTTCTTGACGTTGGCGGTGATAAAAAGATCCCCGGGGTCGAGATAGAGGATGAACTCAGCACGTATCTCGGGATGCGCGGTGTAAGACTTCTTGTAAAGAACCGCTTTCTCCTCGAGACACAGCTCAAGGCCCTGATCAATATGCGCAAGAATTATGATATCAGAACGATGATACCGATGGTAACCCTTCCAAGAGAGGTGCGCATGGTCAGGGAGGCCGCCGAGGATTGCCGCAGGGAACTTTCCAAAAGGAGCGGACGCAGTATAAAACCCCTCAAGATCGGCACCATGATAGAGACCCCCGCTGCGATAATGAACATTGAAAAGATCGCCGGTCTTTCTGATTTTCTGAGCATCGGCACCAACGATCTTATCCAGTACATGATGGCTGCCGGAAGAGAGGACAAGAACGTCGCCGAATATTACGAAGAAGGCGCCAGGCTGGCAATGCGTCATATTAAAAAAATCGTCAAAACCGCCGAAAAACACAATATAGAGTGCAGCATATGCGGCGAGATCGCTGGAGACTTGAGGTATACGCAGAGGCTCATAAGTGCCGGCATACGCAGTCTGAGCGTGGCTCCATTCCTTATCCCCAGAGTCAAGAACCAGATCAAAAAAAGCTCCTTCCAGGAGTCTTGACAAACCCGCAACAGCGAGTAAAATAATATATTGAGGATCTAGCACTCTCAGGGCGAGAGTGCTAAAAAGGCTTACAATAACTCAAGGAGGTGGTTGTTATGGCACTTGTACCTTGGAGACCGAAAACAGATGTCTGGCAACCTTTCAGGGAAATGGAGAACCTGCAAAGTGAGATGAACAGGCTATTTGACCTAACGCTCGGCAGGTGGCCCGCCAGAAGCACGGGGCTAATGGAAGGAGCGTGGAGCCCCACGGTGGACGTGTTCGAATCAAAGGAAAACGTCTTGGTCAAAGCGGACATACCGGGAATGAAAAAGGAAGATATCGATATTTCCGTGCGAGGGGATGTTCTTACTATCAAGGGTGAGAAGAAGGAGGAGACCGAGACAAAAGACAGGGACCATGTGAAGACAGAGAGATTCTACGGAAGTTTTAACCGCGGGATAGCTCTTCCTTCGGAAGTTGACGAGAGTAAAGTTAAGGCAGTTTACAAGGACGGGGTGCTCGAGATCGTGCTTCCCAAAAAGGAGGAGCAGAAACCCAAACAGATAAGTATCGATGTCCAGTAACGGGATTTATCATGTTGGAACGCAAAGGAGGTGCGGCATGACCAACGCTTCTTATGAGGACATGGTGATTATACCCGTGGTAAATATCAAGGAGAACGGGAAAGCGGTGACCATCGAAGCTGAGATGACCGGGCTTTCCAAAGAAGATATATCCTTGGATCTCCAGGGGGATGAACTCACGTTAAAGGGCGAGAAGAGTGACTGTCAGGTACCCAAAGGGTATATCGCGGTCTACAGGGAAAGATGCCCTTTCAAATATTCCCGTACGTTCATTCTCGGTGATGAAGTGCAAAGAGAAGGTATAACCGCAAAATACGAGAACGGCATATTGAGAGTTATTATTCCCAAAGTCGAGAAAGAACACCCCAGGAAGATCGAGATAACCGATTGATGGTGATAACCGGCGGGATAAATAATCGCTCGAGTTCTGATCGCATCAGTTATACCGAAAGGAGGTAATTATGAGAGATGTCAGAAAACTTATTTTAACTATTCTCGTGATACCGCTTTTCGTTTTCGGTTCATTGTCTCTGGATGTTTTTGCGGTCGATGAACCGGTGGCTTCTAAGCCTGAAAAGGGTGATATCACGGGGTATTCGAACGAAGAGGACCAGTGGAGCGATCCTTGGGGCGACTGGGGTACCGAATTTTATTACCCCAGAAGCATTTTCCGCAGGATGTTGAACGAGTTTGGGCCTCCGCCCAGACTGCGCGAACACGATTTCATGCCGAGCATGGACGTGATCCAAACAAAGGACGAATATGTCATACAGATGGACCTGCCCGGCATGGAAAAGGACGAGATAAACGTACAGGTGAAGGACGATATATTGACCGTGAGCGGTACCAGGGAAGATAAATGGTCCTTTATGGATGAAAAAAAAGGCACTTATCTCAGGAGGACTTCGAGAAAATACGGCCATTTTTCCAAGATCATCAAACTCCCCGAAGGGATAACCGCCAAGGACATAAATGCCAGTTATGATAACGGTGTTCTTGAGATAGTCGTCAAGTACAAGAAAAAAATAGAGGAAAAGACGAAACAGATCAAGATCGAGTAATATTAGCGCTGATCTGTTATTAAGGGGTGATTGATCATGAGCAAAAAGGTGCTTATGGGCATAATAGCGGTCCTTGCGGTAGCTCTGATACTGCAGACGGGTTACCTCATAGGCCGAGGGAGTGCTGAACGTAAATACAAAGAGCGGATCTCAAAGTTATCAAGAGCAAGAGACCCCAGAACGCCTTTGGTGAAGCGGCCCACGGCAGGACAGCCCAGAAGCAGGCGGTCTTCTGGTTCGGCCGATTACTGGGATGCCTGGGGCCCGTTCGAAGAGATGGACAGGATGCAAAGAGTGATGAACAGGATGTTCAACGATTCTTTCGGCAAGGCATCCCGCATCGACAGTGATTCTTTCGGCGGGGTAGGTGCCAGGTTCGATCCTGCGATAGACGTCAAAGAGCGGGGAGACGCTTATGTCCTTATCGTTGACCTTCCCGGGGTTGACAAGGATACGATCAACATCAATGCCCAGCCCAACTCTGTGACCATCTCAGGCGAGAGGTCCATTGAAACCCAACAAGAGGATTCCACAAAAGGTTTCTACAGGGCCGAAAGAAGTTTCGGTTCTTTTACCAGGACCGTACCTCTTGCTCGGAGGATAAAACCCGATCAGGTGACAGCCGAGGCAAATGAAGGTGTTCTCCTGATCAATCTTCCCAAGGAAGAGGGTTCGGTAAAGGGCACCGGCAAAGGAACATCGATACGGATCCAGTAGACCCTATATCCCTTGATCATGACCCGGCTCTTCGGCGTGAAAGAGCCGGGTTTTTTGTTCCCAGTAAATCAGACTGTGAAATATGATATTTTTATCAACATTTGTTTTGCTTTTTTCGAAATACCGTTATAATATCCTTTGGGTTAAAGTTGATTTTCATGGAGGATGAATGAAGACTTTCGAGTTCACCGGTTGTATAGAGATAAAGGAGCTTCTTGCTGAGAAGGCCGTTAACGAACTGCAGTTAATGGAACTCATAGAAGAAGCGCCCATTGATTCTATCTACTACCACACGCACAGTTATTTTCTGAGACATTTCTATCTTGCGGGTCAGTACCCTAACGATTTCGCCAACTGGGCGGCGCTTCAGGTAAGGGACAGGATACTGGGAGAGAAGCTGAGTGTGGTCACGCCCTCGGGGATGAGCACGCTTGAAGAGATAAGGACCGAGCTTCTTGATATCATCGACGATCATATCTCGAGCATCAAAACGGTTCCCTCGGTGGTTTACGGTGAGCCTTTCTATTTCATGAAGTCACGGATAATGGAAATACCCCTCGGGGTTTTCGCTGAGGACCTGGCCGGATTCATAGAGGGCATGGAGAACGTTCACGCGAGCGCCATATATAACCATACTTTCGAGGCGAGACTCCGCCTTAAAAGGGGCAAGAGCGATTTTTCCATATGGCTGGACGATGTCCTCGGTCTGGGACAACTCGCCGAGAGGATCGAAAGGATAGATTCCTACATGTACAGTCTGGAAGACCTGCGCGCTGAGATAATAGAACTGTGTGAAAGTGAGCTGAAAAAATGACCGACGGAAAGATCACAATAGAATCCTACCGTAACGTTGCTCCTCCCGGGACGGTTGATTTTATCTTCAACCTGGCAAAGAACCTCAAGGGAAGGTCCATGCTTCACGTCAATTCAACCCGTTTCGGAGGAGGCGTGGCCGAGATGCTTCACCGGCTGGTCCCGATATTCAAAGACCTGGGGATCAAGACCAGGTGGGACGTACTGGAAGGAAGCGAATTATTCTATAAAACCACCAAGAGCTTCCATAACGCCCTGCAGGGGGACAGGCAGGTGATAACCCCGGAGATGTTCGAGGAATTCAAGATCATGAATACTAAGAACGCCTCGAACCTTTCACTGGATGCGGATTTCGTGGTGATACACGACCCTCAGCCGGCGGCTTTCATCGATCACAAGCCCGACGGGAAAAAGTGGGTCTGGAGATGCCATATTGATATATCAAGGCCCCAGAGACTGGTCTGGAATTTTCTGAAGGGTTACGTTTCCAAGTATGACGGGGCGATATTCTCGCTTCCGGGCTTCGCCCAGAAGCTTCCCATCCCGCAGTTTCTGATATACCCTTCGATAGACCCCTTAAGCGACAAGAACAAGGAACTGGAAGGGAGCGTTATAGACGCAGAACTTGAAAAATATGGTATCCCCCGGGACAGACCTATGATACTGCAGGTGTCGCGCTTTGACAAGTTCAAGGACCCGCTCGGGGTGATAGAAGCCTATAAGATGGTGAAAAAATACAACGATTGCATACTTGTCCTGGCCGGTGGCGGGGCTACAGACGACCCCGAAGGGGCCCAGGTCCTTCACGATATCAGGGAGATCGCCTCGCATGACGAGGATATATATTTACTGGACCTTCCCCCGGATGCCAATATAACCATTAACGCGCTCCAGCGTTCGGCGGCCATAATTCTTCAGAAATCCACCAAGGAGGGGTTCGGGCTTACCGTTGCCGAGGCCATGTGGAAAGGAAAGCCCGTTATAGGAGGCGCGGTCGGCGGGATAACCGTCCAGATAGTTTACGGAAGGACCGGATATACGGTCAATTCCGTCGAAGGGTGCGCTTACCGGATGAGGTATCTATTGAACAATCCACAACTGGCGGCGAAGATAGGCGAGAACGGCATAGATTACGCTAGGAGGAATTTTCTGGTGACTCGCCATATCTGCGATTATCTTGCTCTTATGTCGACGATGCTTCTTAAGGGGTAAGTTAACCGGAAGAGAAAAGGGTATGTGGCCCGGAGAAACCGCACCGACAGGATAAGGTTTTTGTTAGAATGAGCTGTCCCTTGGCATAAAGCCGGAGGCCGGCTTTTTTTCATTCTGTGGGCGTGCGGCCCACGAAAAAGGAGCGGGTAAGATGGACAAGAAAAAGTTCCTGTTCGTTTCCCTTGACGGCCTGATTGGGGATGTCGCCTGGCAGGTGCAGAAAGAAGGTCATGAGGCCAAGTATTATATAGCCAATGAGGATAACCAGGATATCGCCGACGGGTTCGTGCCCAAGACCGAGAACTGGGAGCAGGAGGTGGACTGGGCGGATGTGGTCGTTTTTGATGACGTGCTGGGACAGGGAAAGAGAGCCCAGGATTTAAGAAGACAGGGAAAACCCGTTATCGGGGGTACCGAATACACAGACAGGCTTGAAGACGACCGCGCTTTCGGCCAGGAAGAGCTTAAAAAGCATGGCATAAACATACTCCCTTACCGTGATTTCACTTCTTTTAGTGATGCGATACATTTTGTGAGGGAGACCCCATCCAAATACGTTATAAAGCCCAGCGGCGAGGCGCAGAACATCAAAAGAATGCTTTTTGTAGGGCAGGACGACGACGGCAAGGACGTTATCCAGGTGCTCGAGGCGTATCGTAAGGTATCCACCGAGGACATAAAGGTCTTTCAGCTTCAGAGAAAGGTCACGGGTGTTGAAATAGCCGTGGGGGCTTTTTTTAACGGCACTGATTTCGTGTACCCGATCAACATAAATTTCGAGCATAAAAAGCTTTTCCCGGGGCATATCGGGCCGTCGACCGGGGAGATGGGAACCTCCATGTACTGGAGCGGCGCCAACAAGATCTTCAACTCCACCCTGCTCAAGCTCGGGTCCAAGCTCAGGGAAGAGGGATACGTAGGGTACATAGATATTAACTGTATAGTCAATGCCAGCGGTATTTACCCTCTTGAATTCACCGCCCGGTTCGGGTATCCTACCATATTCATACAGCAGGAAGGGATACAGATGCCTGTGGCGGATTTTCTTCACGGGTTGGCGGCAGGGGAACTCAGAACTTTCAAGGCCAAAAAAGGCTTTCAGGTGGGGGTGAGGATAGTCGTTCCGCCTTATCCCTTCGATGACCAGGACACTTTCGAAAGGTACTCGAACAACGCCGCGATACTCTTCAAGAAGCATAATTACGAAGGGGTGCATATAGAGGACATCAAGAATATAAACGGCCAGTGGCTCGTAGCCGGCACCTCGGGGGTCGTTCTTGTGGTGGTGGGTACGGGCCATACCATGAAACAGGCCCAGAACCAGGCCTATAACAGGATGAAGAACATCATGATCCCCAACATGTATTACAGGACGGATATAGGCGACAGGTGGTTCGAAGACAGTGACAGGCTGCATACCTGGGGCTATCTTAGAGAGGTCTGATGCGCCAAGTCCTTTTAACCGCTGAATTTATACTCGTAATTGGCGAAGCCTCACATTAACCTTTGACATAATGCTCAAATTTGTTAACATGGTTATTGTGTGATCGGCAGGCATCATGCCGGTCCTTATCAAAGATATCGTATTTCTTGACCAAAAAACACTGAAGCTGATATATGCATATATATATGAGCTGGAGTGGATTTTGGTTCTTTATCCAAGAGCCGGAGTTCGCGATTCCTTCGGCTTTTTTTACGGGCAACTTACCGCAAAACAGAAAAGAAGGGAGAGAAAATGGCAGGGAAAAAAAGCACATTGATCCTGGCGGCAGTTTTTTTCTTAAGTCTTCTGCTTCTCAGCGGTACTGTCTTTTCGCTGACCGTAGATGACTCCATAGAGCTCTACGAACGCGGGCAGAGGGAATACCAGAGGGGCGATTATGATGAGGCCATCGAATATTTCGACAGGATCATAAATGAAGCCCCGGAAAACGCTTTAACGCAGGTTTCGATGTATTTTCTGGGAAAAAGTTACCAGAATCTGGGTAAAACCCAGAAAGCCGAAACCACCTTCAACCGCCTGATAGATAAATACAGGACAGGGGAATGGGTGACCTGGGCGAAGAAAGAACTCGGAGAATAAGGGCTTTGGGGCCGCCCGGATCGTCCGTAAAAGGCAGAGGAACAGGATGAAATTCCATCCGGAAGAATACAAAAGCGCGGAGGAATACTGGGAGGACAGGCCCTATCCCCGTATTACCGATGAACAGTACCGGAAAATATCGGAAAAGGCCGGGGGCCTGGTCAAGTTTCCGCTGGATCATCCGTACGTACACCACCTTATAAACATCGCCGTGCTTGTTTTTATCTTTCTGGCGGACTGGTGGGTGCTTATCCGCCTGGGAGGGCATTTCGCTTCACCGGTCGCATCGGGACTGGTCATAGGTCTTTTGCACAGCTACCTCATGTATTCGCTTATCGTGTACACGATGCATGAAGGGACCGCGCATAAACTGATCTTTCGCAAAAAGAACCCCGCTCTCAGGTTTTTGGGGTCTGTAGCGAACAATCTGGGGAGGATAGCTTCGGCGGAAGTGGACCATTACGCGAAGAAACACCTTGAGCATCACGCGCATTTCCAGACGCCCCAGGACGGTGAGTTCCTCGGGTTCATTTACCCCCGGAGACTGTACAAGACGTTCATACCATACGCTTCTTTGCTGAATTTCGCGGATTTCAGGGTGCATGCGGGGATGGGGTATTCGCCTTCGCGGCTATTATCCCTGGCAATATTCCTTTTATACCATGGAACGTACGCTTATTTCATGTCATACCGTTATTCCTGGCTTGTAATAGTGATCTCTATGGTACTTATCACGCCGAACGTGACATTCTGGCTGGACCGGTTAAGGCAGTACACCGAACATAACACCCAGCCCCTGGACAGGATAAACGGAGGACGTGACCTGGGAAGGGGTTTTTGGGGAATGCTTATAGGCGGCGGGCCCTGGGGCCAGCCCTGCCACTGGACCCATCACCTGTACCCGGGAGTTCCCTGGTACGGGCAGCTCAGGCTTCACGGCTTCGTCAGGAAACTGCTTAACAGAGAGCAGAGGGATTTTTTCATGCTGAGACCCGTAACCGGTTATCCCCTTACGCTTTACAGGATCATAAAGGATACGGGAAAATACCAGAAGCCTTTCAGTGAAGACGCCTCATAAGAGAGCTCTTTCCTGTTTTTGCCATTTTGTTCTCGTCTTTTGTCAGGATACCAGATTTTGCTATATATTTTACGGGTCTATGGTAAAATGATTATCTGGAAGGGCCTCCTGCGGTCTCTTTGAACGTTCACGGGTAAAGGGAGGGTTGGATGAAGAACAGTAAAATTTCAAGGATAATGGCCGGTATCGGTATCGCCGGACTGGTGGCCGGGATGAGCGTCAATTCGCATGCTTCATCCGGCAAGACATCCTGTGGTAAGGGTTCATGCGGCAAGGGTGGCGAAAAAGGCTTTTTCCAGGCGCTTTATGACGGGTGTAAAGGCCCCGATGCGGCGAAAAAGGCCAAAAGCTCCTGCGGAAAAGGTTCAAAAAAGGAAAAAGGCGCAACTTCCTGCGGCAAGGGTTCCTGCGGCAGGTAAGTTCAGCAGGATAGGTACCGGCGAACGGGTAGAGAGAAGGTCACTGAGCTTTCTATCCGTTCGCTGTTTTTAAGCTTTTTTCAGTAATGGTAATGAACAAAGAACATATAAAAGAAAAATATCCGGTATGCGCTTCTTTTCTCGGGGACGAGGTATTAGTTGATCTAGTGTCCGATCCGGACGGGGAAGGTGATCTCTCTGGCAATCTCGCGGAGCTTGCCTCTTCGGGTAAGTTCAAGCGATACATTCCCCAGCTCGCGGAGCTGGAAGAAGCTTATTACAGGGTGAGCCGTTCGGATGTTGCCTTTCCCGAACGGGTTGAGGATTATCGTATAAACCCCACCGCCGAAATAGTGAGGTCATCCTGGAAATTGACCGAATGCGTCTCTGCGGAAACGGGAGAAGTTACCGGTGAACCTGAAAAAGGCGAAGAATGGATCCTTCTGTGGAAAGATCCCCTGGAAGGCACGACCACGGTCAAGAAGGCCGATAAGGGGGAACTGCTCTCGGTGAAGATAGTTGCTGAAGGTATCGATCTCAAAGAAGCGGCCAGAGAGGCGGGGATGTACCCGGGCAGGATCAGGTCCCTCCTGCTGGACTCCGCCGAAAAAGGCATATTGCTCCGGCCGGAGAGTCTGTTATGCCGGAGGATAGCTTCTGGTAATGATAAACAGAGCCTGCAGAAAGCCGATACTTTCACGCTTCAGTGGCACCTGACCAACGTCTGCGATCTGAGGTGCAGGCACTGTTATGACCGGACCGACAGGTCGCCTTTAAGCCTTGAGGACGCGAAAAGGATACTTGCAGATATGGATCGGTTCTGCGGAAAGAACCGCGTTTCGGGGCATGTATGCTTTACGGGGGGTAACCCCTTCATGTACCCGCATTTTCACCGGGTGTACGCCGAAGCCGCCGAAAGGGGGTTTTCGACCTCTATACTCGGTAATCCTGTGGGCGAGGATGAACTTGTAAAGCTTAACAGCGTTCAAGTGCCGGAATACTTCCAGGTAAGCCTTGAAGGCCTTGAAGAACATAACGATTATATGCGCGGAGACGGCCATTTCTTAAGGACGCTACAGTTCCTTGATCTTCTGGGGCGGACCGGGATATCCAGCGCGGTCATGCTCACCCTGACGGCTGATAACATAAATCAGGTGCTCCAGCTGGCGGAAGAACTCAGGGATAAGACGGATTATTTTACTTTCAACAGGCTTTCGCAGGTGGGTGAAGGAGCCCGGATAAAGCTGCCCGGGCGCGAGGAATACATGAGCTTTCTCAGGGATTACGTGAGAGCTTCCGAGGAGAACCCCATAATGGGATTCAAGGATAACCTCATAAACATAGTGCTCGATGAAGGAACCTCCGGGCAGTTCGACGGCTGTACCGGTTACGGCTGCGGAGCGGCTTTCAACTTTATTACCGTCCTTCCCGACGGGGAGGCCCACGCCTGCAGGAAATTCCCCTCGCCCGTAGGTAACGTGCTGCAGGCCGGGATGGACGAGGTTTACCGTTCCTCTTCCGCGGAAAAATACCGCAGGGGCCCGGAAGCATGTTCCGACTGCCGCCTGGCGCTCCTGTGCAGGGGATGCATGGCGAGCACTTACAGCTTTGGAATGGATGTATCGAAAGACCGGGACCCTTTCTGTACGATGGTCCCTTGACCGGTGGAACCCGGCAGGGCCGCGGCGGATTGGATCTGACACATTACAAATAGAAGGAGAGCGAAGTGGCAAGAGGCAGAGAACCGCTTGTAGTTGGCATATTGAAGGAGAAGAATCCCGGCGAGAAACGGGCGCCCCTCAGCCCGCAGGACGTCAAATGGCTGATCGAGAGGGGTATACAGGTCGAAGTGGAATCGAGCTCCAGGAGGGTGTTCAAGGACCGGGAATACAGGAAGGCCGGGGCCGAAATAGTCAGGGATTTCAGCAACGCCTCGCTCCTTGTGGGGGTCAAGTCCCCGGAACCTACGGATATCATAGGCGGCAAGACCTATATGATATTCTCACATACCGTTAAGGGCCAGAAGAACAATATAAGCCTTTTAAAGGAGTTCATGAGGCGTAACGTTACCCTCATAGATTACGAGAAGATCAAGGATAAGCGTGGCAAGCGGCTCGTATATTTCGGCAAACACGCGGGTATCTGCGGTATGGTGGACAGCCTGCACTATTACGCTAAAAAACTCAAGGGTAAGGGAGTTAAGACGCCTTTTCTTTCCCTCAAGCAGAGTTGGAAGTACAAGAACGTGGACGAGCTCTACAAGGCCCTGGAGAAGGTCAGGGACAGGATCTCCAGGGAGGGGTTCCCGAAGCCGACAAAACCTTTCATTGTTGGTATCATAGGCAGGGGCAACGTAAGCGCGGGCGTCCAGGAGGTGCTGGGACTTCTGGGCGCGATAGAGGTCCATCCTCGCGATATGGTCAGGTTCGTCAAGGCCCGCAGGCACAACAATAACAAGATATACATGATAGTGTTCTACAGGGAAGAGAAGATACGGGAGAAGACTGGGAAAAAATTCTATTTCGAGGAATACCTGGAGCACCCGGAAAGGTTCGAGTCGAACATGGGCAACTATATGCCCAGGCTCAACATGCTGGTCAACGCCGCATACTGGGATGAGCATTATCCCAGGATGGTGCCCAAGCAGATGCTCAAGGACCTTTACGGCAAAAAGAAGTTCAGGATGGAGTTCATATCCGACATATCCTGCGATATAGGCGGGTCGATAGAGGCAACCTACAAGACCACGGACCAGAAGTCGCCGGTATACACCTATGACCCCACACGGGACAGTTACAAGCGCGGGTACAATGCCCCGGGGATAAGTATCCTCGCGATAGATAATCTCCCGTCGGAACTACCGGGCGATTCGACCGAGAACTTCAGCAAGTTGATACGTGAATATGTCTATCAGGTCGCCGAACACGGCGCGCATAACGTTACCGAGCACGTCGCAATACCGGCCGAAGTCAGGGCGGCCGTCGTAGTACAGGGAGGTGAGCTTACCGAAGGGTATAAATACCTGGAACGGTATTTCGCATGATCAATAAAAAAGTGACCATACTCAGTATAGGCGAGAAAAAGGATTTTGATTCCTATCGCAAGTTCCACTCTCAAAGGGACATGATAAGGCAAAGAGGGTTCGTTTACAGGAGCATCGATTTCGACAGGCTTTTCGGTGATCAGGCCCCACAGATCAAGAACGATAAGGTCATAGTGTTCATCTTCTTCCCCTTCAAGTACTGGGAGGAGAATATAGAGCACCAGAGGTACAGAGGGATTTACGGGAACCTTACTTTCTACAACAAATTCAGGAAATACGGAAAGGCCGTCCGGAAAAGGCTCGAAAAGGTGATATCTGCGCGCGAGGTGGTCTTCGTGAACGATCCGGAGAAGGTCTCCTACTACAGGGATAAACACACCATGAAAAAAGAGCTTTCCAGAAAAGGCGTGAACGTGCCCAGGGAGGTGGAGCCCCGGGACGCGGGTTCAATAGAACGCCGTCTGGATAAGGGGGAGAAGTTCTTCATTAAACCCCGGTGCGGTTCTATGGGCAAGGGAATAACCTATCTGGAAAAGGGCAACTGGCAGACGAATTTCGAGGTGAGCGAAGACCGGATAAAGAGCCTGAGGTCAGATTACGGGTGGGTCTTCAGGGATGTTACCCGCAACAGGGGCTTTCTCAAGCAACTGCTCAAGAAGGACGTTGTGGTCGAAGAAGCCATAGACCCGCTTAAAATAAAAGGCCGCATCGTGGATTTCCGGGTCTACGCTTTCTTTGACAAGGTACTGTATATATACCCGAGAAAAGGAAAAGCCGGCTCTGTTACGACCAATATATCCCAGGGGGCCAAGGGCTCGCCGAGACTCAGGTCTACGCTTTCAGATAAGACGGTCGGTAAGATAAAAGAACAGGTCATCTCTGCCATGGATGCTCTGCAGCTCAAATTCGTCGGGGTGGATATAATGCTCAACAGGGATAAATCCGAGGCCTTTGTGATAGACGTTAACATGTTCCCGGGGCTTCCGAAAGTGGGTACCTTCAATATCAGTAATCACATGGCCGACGAGCTCAGCAGGATAAGCGTGCGGTAGCGGTTTTCTCAAAGGCGGGGATGACGCCTCCGGAGCATTTGATTTTTGTTTGACCGGGTAATATAATAAAATCTTTAATAATAGAGTTACATGATACCGAAACCAAAGGTGGTATTTATGACAAGGAGAACCGCATACTCGAAAATAACGTTAATATGTTTACTTCTTTCGGTCATTTTGTTCGTTCCCCGGGGCTATTCGGCCGACAATGATTTTTCCGGGAAAGACTATACTACAGAGACCTCCAAAAAAGCCGCCGAACAGGCCGCTGCCAAAAAACGGGAAGAGCTGAAAAAGCTGGAGGAAGAAGAGAAAAAGACCGAAGAGAAGATCAAGGAGGAGGCCCAGGATGTCCAGGAAGCCCAGAAGGCCGTAGAAGAGGCCGAAAGCGAGCAGGAGACCCTGGCAAAAGAGATCAAGCTGAAAGAGGAAGAGGCGAAGGTCGCCCAGAAAGAGCTGGAGGTCCTGAAAAAGGAAGCCGAGACGACCAAGGACCGTGACCGGATCAAAGAGGCGGAAAAGCTCGAGGAAGCGATAAAAAAGCTCCAGGCTGAGGCAGCGGCCCAGAAAAAACGCCTCAGTCTCGCCGAAGAGAAAGAGGCGCTCGCCGAGAAAAGGCTTGCCAAGGAGCAGTTGGAGATAGAACAGGTCCGGGCGGAACTTGAGGAGCTTCGAACTCAGAAGGCGGGGCTGAGCCCTCTTTTAAGCAAACTGATCCGTTCGGGGACCGTTATCCTCGTGGGTCTAGTCCTTTTCATCCTTCTAAGGATGGGAATAAGGACCCTGGAGAAGGTCGTTAAAAAAGAAGGCGCCATAAGAGAGAGCGAGATAGAGCTGAGGGTCAAGACCCTCGGAAGGCTTTTCAACTGGTTGGGGGGGATCCTTATTGTTCTTTCGGTATCCTACCAGCTGCTCTCTATCTACGGGGTCAACGTTGGCCCGCTTATCGCCGGCGCCGGTATAGTCGGCATCGCTTTCGGTTTCGGCGGGCAGTACCTGATCAGGGACCTCATTAACGGCATATTCATCCTCGTGGAAGGCCAGTTCCGTATAAATGATGTCGTCAAGATCGAAAATTACGGCGGTCTGGTGGAGGATATTAACCTCAGGATAACGACCTTAAGGGACCTTGCCGGACGGGTCATCATAATACCCAACGGTGAGATCAAGACCGTGGTTAATTTCACCAAGGGTTACGCGCAGGCGCTATTCGATATAGGTGTCGCCTACAAGGAGAACGTGGACCGCGTGATGGAGGTCATAAAACAGGTAGGCGCGCAGATGAGGGAGGATGAGTATTTCGGGAGGCTCATACTTGATGATCTGGAGATGTTCGGTGTCGATGAGTTCGCCGATTCGGCGGTCATAATCAAGTTTAGGATAAAGACAAGGCCGATCAAACAATGGGAAGTCTCAAGGGAGTTCAAAAGGCGCCTTAAGAACAGGTTCGACGAGCTTGATATAGAGATACCTTTTCCCCATACCACCTTTTACTGGGGATCAGGAGATGACAATAAATGGTTCAAGCAGACAATGGGAACTCTTGCGAATAAGTGATCCTATTGGAAGGATCGTTCCCGGGGGCCCTGTAGGTTGTGCGTGTGCAGGGCCCTTTTTTTATGAGGCCCTGATCCGGATCTTTCCCGATCCGGGCGGAAAGGCGTGAAGTCATGGAATACAAACCGGATTTAACGAAGGAGGATATACTTAAAAACCGCATCCTCTTCGAAGAAAGGAACAGTTTTTACATGGACCGGGGGCTGGATTTCCAGAAAAGCCGCCGCTTCATCCTAGAAAAAGCCGGAGATCCCGACGGGAACATACTGGATATCGCTTCCGGCAAGGGAATAATGGCACTTGCCCTGGCAAGAGCGGGATATGATCTCACGACGCTGGACAGGGACGAAGAGATGCTCAGGCTTACGGCGCTGAATCTGGCAGGAGAGGGCCTGCTGGATCGGGTGCGCCTATTCATCATGGACGCCGGCAGGCTGGATTTCGAGGATGCCAGCTTCAACTGCGTGTTCATGGTAGACGCACTGCATCACATGGAGGAAATCGAAAAGGTCTTCTCGGAGATAGACAGGGTGCTCGAGAAAGGGGGCAAGCTGGTCCTGGCGGATTTCAACGAAAAGGGCATGGATATAGTCGAAAGGGCGCACCACGCCGAAGGCAGGGAGCATGAGAATAAGTCTTTAGGCGAAGAGGACGCTCTCAGGTGGCTCGCAGCGAAAGGCTACGCGGTGGAGAGCTGGCAAGCCGATTGCCACTGGGTCGTGGTCGCCAGAAAGAAGTGACTCATGGCAGAAACAAACGCGTGCAAATGGTTCGATGTATGCCCGATGAAGTATTTCTGGCAAAAAGGGATGCTGGATGAAAAATGGATAAAGGAATACTGTTTAGGGGATAATTCCGGGTGCGTAAGGAAGGACCTCGAAGAGAAAGGAGCACCCCACCCGGATAACATGTTGCCCGACGGGTCGATAGACCAGGACCTTGGGTGAGGGTTCGTTGCTTTGAGCAAAAAAGGAGATCGCAGAATGACGGATTTCAAAAAGATAAATGATGCCAGGAAAATCCTGGGGCTCGGCGAGAGCGCAACTCTGTACGAGATAAAGGACGTTTACAGGAAGCTGTCCCTGAAATATCATCCGGATAAATGCGAAGAAGAGGAAAAAGCCGAATGCGAGGAGACCTTCAAAAAGATCAGCTCCGCCTACGAGACCATAATGACATACTGCGCGAATTACCGGTTCTCCTTCGCCGTAGAAGAGGTCCAGGGGGTCGATATGGACAAGGAGATCTACGACCATATGAAAAGGTTCTATGACGGATGGTTCGGCGACCTTTCCTGAATTTACGGCAGCCTCACGGGCGTGCTCCTCAGGACGCATTTTGTTTTTAATCGGGGAAGATAACTGGTATAATAACGCTTGTTGCCGGAAACGATCCAATCAAGGAGGATGAGATGTCGAATATCTTTAATGTAGCCGAAGTCGTAGACATGGGAATCGAGAAAGAGAAAAAAAGAAGGGATTTTTACGCGCTCACGGCCGAGCAGTTCGATGATGAAGAGCTCAAGGAGCTTTTCGGTAATCTGCGCGACTGGGAGCAGGAACATATAGACAAGTTCACCCGGATAAGGTCAGACCTCAAGCAGAAGGAGATCCCGGAAAGGTATTCAGGGGAACTGGCCGGATACATGGAAGCCCTTGTTGACGATAAGCTGTACAAGGAGCTTACCCCGGATGCTTACACTAAGGAGATATCCTCTCCCCGAGAGGCTATAGAACGGGGCATGGAATTCGAGAAGGACGCGATCCTTTTTTTCAGCGAGCTTATGAAGAACGTGGAGAACGGTAACAAGAGCACGATACAGACACTGATCGACGAGGAAAAAAAGCACCTGCTCTATTTGAGGCAGCTGCGAAGCAAATATGAATAAGAAGTTCCCCAAACCGAGGGTTTTTGCCAGCAGATGCCTGGGTTTCGAAGCGTGCAGGTGGAACGGGGCGATCATACCCGATAAATTCGTTGAGAAGCTCAAGCCCCATGTTGAGTACATAACCACCTGCCCCGAGGCGGATATAGGCCTGGGCGTGCCCCGGGACCCGATCAGGATAATTTTTACCGATGGTTCTTTCCGTCTGGCGCAGCTTAATACCGGGAGGGACGTGACGGACCTTATGCGGGACTACGCGCGCGAATACGTCCGCTCTCTTGAGGGGATGGACGGGTTCATCCTTAAGGATAGGTCTCCTTCCTGCGGACTGAAGGATGTCAAGGTATATCCCGGTCTCAAAGCCAATAACGTCATAAAGAAGACCAGCGGTTTCTTCGCCAGGGAGGTTATCGATAGATATCCCGCTCTGGCCGTTGAGACCGAGGGACGTCTAACCAATTACAATCTCAGGGAGAATTTCCTCACCAAGATCTTTACCCTCGCTTCCTTCCGCGGCATAGAGGACCGGCGCCAGATGAAGGACCTGGTGGATTTCCACGCGCGGAACAAATTCCTCCTGATGGCATACGACCAGGAGGAGCTGGCTCTGATGGGCAGGGTCGTGGCTAACCATGAAAAAAAGCCCGCCGCGGAGGTTTTCTCCCAATACAGGGAACACCTCGGCAGGGCTCTTGGCGAACCCCCGAAATACACCCAGAACATCAACGTGATGATGCACGGGCTGGGGTACTTTTCAAAGGAGCTCACCGAGGACGAAAAAAGGTTCTTCCTTAATTCACTTGAAGAATACCGACGGGAACAGGTACCCCTCAGCGTTCCGGTCAGTCTGCTGAGGTCCTTTATTGTCAGGTTCAGGGAAGAATACCTTATGCAACAGACGTTTTTCGAGCCTTATCCGATAGAGCTGGTGGCGGTCAAGGATTCCGGGAAAGGCCGCGAGTTCTGATCTGTGATATCCATGTGCAGCAGAAATCCCTCAAAATACTCGTCTCTCAAAGAGATATTGCGGAGCATGAAGAGCGTTCTGGTAGCGTTTTCCGGAGGCATTGACAGTACGCTGCTACTCAAGGCCGCAACGGACGCCCTGGGGAGAGAGGTGATAGCGGTTACAGCGGTATCTCCGGCAAAATCCCCGGAAGAAGCGCCCCGGGCAAGGGAAATAGCCGCGGGAATTGGTGTCGAACACATCTTTATTGATTCGACCGAACTTTCTGATGAGAACGTGGCGCATAACCTGCCGGAAAGATGTTATTACTGTAAGAGGAGCCTTTTCGCGCAGCTTGCCGAAATAGCCGGGGAAAAGGGTTCAAGGTTCATTGTTGAAGGCACTAATGCTGATGACGAACAGATGCACAGGCCGGGCAGCCGCGCGAGAAATGAAATGGGCGTAAGGAGCCCCCTCGCCGAAGCCCGCCTCGGAAAAGACCGGATAAGGGAGTTACTCCGCCAAAAGGGCCTTGGGAACTGGCAGGCGCCTTCGCAGTCCTGCCTTCTGACAAGGTTCCCTTACGGGATGCAGATAGATACCCGAGAACTAAAGAGGGTAGCGAAAGCCGAGGAGATGATAAGATCGATGGGGTTCTCCGCGGTAAGGGTACGCGTCTCAGCTGGGGGAGCGAGGGTTGAAGTCCTTCCCGGCGAGGCATGCGAATTGACGAAAAGCCCCGAAAAGTTTATTATTATAGAGAAACTTGAAAAACTCGGTTACGAAAAGGTCGTGATAGACCCGGAAGGTTATCGCACAGGAAGCATGGACGAGGCACTCTAATGGAAAAACGCCAGATAAGGAAGATCCTCAAAGAAGTAAAGGACGGCAAGATCAGCACGGATCGGGCATTGGAGGCCTTGAGGGCCTTCCCTTTCGATGATATGGGTTTTGCTAAGATAGATACCCACCGGGACCTGAGAAAAGGGTTCCCGGAAGTCGTTTTCTGCAGCGGCAAGAGCTGCGAGCAGATAACAGCGATATTCGGTAAGAGGAAGGATTCGACCATCATGGCTACGAGGGCGGACCATGATATTTACCAGGCGGTGAAAAAAACGAGGAAGGAAGCAGTCTACTATCCCGAAGCTGCGATAGTCTTTGCCGGAAGAAAACGCCGAAAGAGCGGCAGGACCATCCTGGTGGCCTCGGCGGGGACTTCTGACATACCCGTTGCCGAGGAGGCGGCAGTTACCGCGGAGATACTGGGTAACCGCGTGGACCGCTCTTATGATATAGGTGTCGCCGGCATGCACAGGATGCTGGCGAACCGCGAAAAGCTCGCCCGGGCCAATGTCGTGATAGTGGTCGCGGGGATGGACGGCGCCCTGCCTAGCCTGGTCGGGGGACTGGTCGGCCGTCCGGTGATCGCCGTTCCGACAAGTGTGGGCTACGGGGCTAATTTCAGGGGCCTCGCGCCGCTACTTACCGTACTCAATAGCTGCGCGCCCGGGGTGGCGACCGTTAATATAGATAACGGCTTCGGTGCCGGGTACATGGCATCCCTGATTAACAGGAAGTAAGCATATGACTGGACCTAAAGCGGTCAGAATAAAAGACGATGGATCGCGCCAGCGCCTCCTTGAAGGCCGCCCGGCAACCTCAGGCATGAAATCCGGATACGTGAAGCTGGAAGAAGGCGGATCGGTCGGCAGGCACAGCACGAAGGAAAGGGAAGAAGCGCTGGTCATAATGGAGGGTGAAGCCCGGGTCTGTTGTGAGGGGAGTGAGCCGCTCATGGCAAAAGCCGAAAGCGTTGTTTATATACCTCCCGATACACCCCATGATGTCATTAACGCGGGAAGAGGACCTCTTAGGTACGTGTACGTGGTCTCTCCCGCGGGCGAAAGGTTATCCGGATGAAGTATCTATTGATAGGGTTGATGTGTCTCTCCATGCTGCTGGGCCTCTGTAAAAAGGCCTTCACGCGGGAGGGGGAGGACCTCAAGCATTATGACAAGGCTATCTCCCTTCTGAACAAGGTGCTTGAGATAGATCCGGACGATACCGACGCGCTCATAAAAAGAGGCGCTTCTTACATAATGAAAGGCGAGTATGACCTCGCGCTCAAGGACCTGGACAGGGCGGCCGAGCTGGATCCGGAGAACCCGAAGGCTTATTATAACAGGGGTGTTGTCTTTTACCATAAAAGGCAGCTTGATAAGGCGATAGCGGATTTTGACAGAGCCCAGCGGCTCGCTCCCGGGGATGTGGATGTTTATAACAGCCGGGCGAACGTCTATGCCGTGAAAGGTCTTACCGGCAGGGCGATAGAGGATTATACTAAAGCCCTCCAGATCGACCCGGGTCTTATAAAGACCTATTACAACAGGGGAGTTCTGTATATTTCACGGAAGAAGTACGACCTGGCCATAAAGGATTTCACCAGGTCCCTTGAACTGGACCCGGATTACGCACCCTCTTACCAGAGCAGGGCGATAGCCCATTATTACAAGGGCGAATACGATAAGAGCCGCCAGAACGTCCAGAAGGCTCTTGCGCTTGGCTTCCCGGTGAACGGATCATTCCTGGAAGCGCTCCGGAAAAGAACCGGCGAAAACGCGGAGGAATGACAGAGATCTGCCGCGTCATACTCCACCCGCGATGTTCACGCAATATTCGTTTGACATACTCATCCAGCCTGCCTAAAATGCAAATATGAAGAAGCTTTCGTTTATCCTGATCATTCTGTTCCTCTCGGGTACCGTTTTTGCGGATAACGCGCCCCAGAACGTGTATTCCTGCAGGCCCGCCGGGACCTGGCGCGGCGAAAAGTTCGTTTTCCATCCCAAGCCGATGAACCTCAGGAAATTCAAGTACGTTAACATCAATATAGTGGATGGGGACGGCAAGAGAAGCCCCTCTTACGCCGAATGCGTCGGCAAGACCGTTACTGTCACGGATATAGATATCCAGGACGAGGATAATTTCACCGTGCGTTTCCGCTCCGACGACGGCACTCTCTACGAAGCTGTAACTAATACCGGCTGCATAGAAGGGCTTATCCCCCTCAGGGATATCGAGAACGCCAGAGAGGAGTTCTCGGGCAGCAAACTCTGGCACCTCAAGGAGAACATGCTGAGGTATGAGGAAGCTACCGATTCCTACGAGCCGGTTTACGCGCCTAAATATTCTTCTCTCACGGTCGTGGACGTCGAACCAGGCTGGAGCAATACCACCCCGGTAAGGTTCATCCTCGAGAATGAATATGAACAGAAGGGTTATGTCGAACTCAACCTCAGCGGCACCAACGTTCCAAGGAGCATGCGCTCGCGCAACAGGTTATGGGATAATTTTTCCAGGGATGATCCGGAAAAATGGGATGAGATGACCAAGAACTATCTTGAGAGACACATGATCCAGCCGGGCATGACCTCCGGCCAGGTGCAGATGAGCTGGGGAAGCCCCGCGAAAATAGAGGACCTTTCCGGAGGCCGACAGAAATGGATATACCCCTACGGCGACTGCCTGTATTTCAAAGGGGGCAGGCTTGAAAAGATCTCCGGAGAATAGATCCGTATAGGCTGGTTATTTCATTCACGTCATAGACCCCGCATGTTACCGGGGGATCCGTCTGAACATTATCATTGATAGGTCTTAAGGAGAGAGTTTTTACCAGTTTCGTAATATAACGCGCGGGCTTCATCCAACTTTTCCACTGTGCCCTTTTTTCTTTTCCCCACGTCCTGCTCTTCTGTATGGCGCTCACTAGAGCGAAAATACCGCCGTACAGTATATACACATTCTGTTACGTTAGTGTGAATGCCGTGTCATGGTCCTGTGAATTCCTTTTCCTGCGTAATACGCTGAAAACCCGATGGGATAAGGCCAATAACTGGTGGACAATTCATTGATGATTTTGTATGATATTTGTAAGTTGCTGATAGACCCTGTTAGGGTAACATAAAAGAAACGGAGACTGACCAATGGCGAAAAAGAGGATACTTATCATTGAAGACGACAAGGATATCGCGAAGCTCGTCAAATATAACCTCGAAAAGGCCGGATTCGAATGCGCCGTCTCATCGACGGGGGAGAACGCTCTTGAGGTCCTTGACAGGAACCCGGTCGACCTTATCCTCCTGGATATAATGCTCCCGCAGATAGACGGTCTTGAAGTATGCAGAAGAATAAAACAGGATGAGAAGCTTTCCAATATCCCCGTTGTCATGCTGACGGCGAAGGGCGAGGAAGTCGACAGGGTAGTTGGTTTCGAGCTGGGCGCGGACGATTATATAGTCAAGCCCTTCAGCCCACGCGAGCTCATTCTGCGGGTCAAGGCGATACTGAAAAGAGTGACAAAGCCTGAGCCCAAAGCGGACATTCTCAAGTCCGGCAAGCTCAAGGTCGACATATCCCGGCATATGGTGACGGTCGACAAGAAAGAGGTCACGCTCACCCCCATGGAGTTCGATCTATTGGGCACGCTGATGAAACGGGCCGGCAGGGTGCAGTCGAGGGAACGGTTGCTGAACGACGTATGGGATATAGCCAGCGATGTTACCACACGGACGGTCGATACCCATGTCAAGCGCTTGCGTGAAAAGCTGGGCAAGGCAGGCGACGCGATAGAGACCGTAAGGGGAATAGGGTACAAGTTCAGAGAAAAGGATTGATCTTGCGGCTGAATATCCAGTATAAGATCACTATAATCTTCGTCCTGCTTTTCGCGGTCATACTCTTCGGTACTTACCTCTACCTCGATAACGCCCTCATAGAAAAAGCCTATCGCAGGATGAAGACCAATCTTCTCAAGGAGAGCGTTCTCACGAAGATGATCTTCGAAAAAGCGATGAGCGACGGCACCGCGGGAAGGGAACTCGATCTCATAGCGAATGAGGTGGGAGAGTCCCTGGGGCTCAGGGTCACGCTTATAGGGCTTGACGGGAAGGTCTTGGGCGACACGGACCTTGACCAGGAGGAGCTTGCCAGGGTGGAGAACCACCTCTACCGCCCGGAAGTGCAGGAAGCTCTTCTTACCGGTACCGGTGAAAGCATAAGGTTCAGCACCACAGTGCAGAAGAACCTCCTGTATATGGCCAAGAGAATGGACCGCGGGGTGGTAAGGCTGGCCGTCCCGCTTTCGGATGTTGAGTTCATCTCAAGCCGTCTCAAGAGAACGCTCTCGGTCTCCATACTTCTCGCTTTTCTCTTCGCGATGATCGCAAGTTTCTTTACTTCCATACTCATCTCAAAACCCCTGAGGAGCATGTCGGAACTGGCTAAAAAAATAGCGGGTGGGGATTTCTCCGAAAGGGTCCTTATTCGCTCTAACGACGAGATAGGGGACCTTGCAAAATCCTTCAACGACATGTCGGAACAGATAAGGGCGCGCATAGACGAGGTTATCACGGGCCGGTCCAGGTTCGAGGCGGTGCTCCTTAACATGTTCGACGGGGTAATGGTGGTCGATTCCAGGGGGATAATACTTCTGATGAACCCTTCTCTTATGTCGGTCCTCATGGTGCAGGATAATCCCGCCGGGAAAAAACCCGTGGAAGTCTTGAGGAACGTCGACGTCCAGGAGATGACCGACAGCGTACTCAAGCTGACCGAAGGGGTGGAGTCAAGGGAGATAACGCTCCTTCTTGACGAGGAGAAGACCTTTTTCGTTCACGGCACGCCGATATTGCGTGAAGAAAAGACCGAAGGCGCTGTCCTGGTCTTTCATGATATAACCGAGCTCAGGAAACTCGAGAAGATACGCAAGGATTTCGTGGCCAATGTCTCGCACGAGCTGAGGACCCCGGTATCCAACATCCAGGGGTATTCAGAGACCCTCCTCGAAGGAGCCCTTGAAGACAAGACGCATGCCGAGGAATTCGTCAGGATAATACATGCCGCCGCCGACCGACTGGCCAAGCTCATCGAGGACCTCCTAAGCCTTTCGGGCATAGAATCGGGGAAGGTCAGATCCGAGCTTAAACCCTGCTCGATCTATCCGATAACCAGGAAGGTGCTTTCGGGGCTTGAAAGACAGGCCAGGGAAAAGAACATCAATATCGAGGTCAATATACCCGGGGACCTGCCCGAGATAATGGCCGACGATATGCGCATATCCCAGGTCATGCTCAACCTGGTGGATAACGCTATCAAATATTCCGAAGAAGGTGGCAGTGTGGAAATACGGGCTTCCCGCGAGGAGGGTCTCGTAAAAATATCCGTTTTCGATAACGGTATCGGCATCCCGGAGAGGGACCTGCCGCGCATCTTCGAAAGGTTCTACCGGGTGGACAAGGCCCGCTCACGAGAGCTCGGAGGCACGGGTCTGGGTCTTTCGATAGTCAAGCATATCATACAGGACCATGGCGGAGATGTCTGGGTCGAAAGCACCCCGGGAAAAGGCTCGACCTTTTTTTTCACGGTTCCCAGGGCGTGAAAGACTTTTCATCAGGCCAAAAATTCGAAAAGAGGCCCCTTCTACAATTCACAAAATTGTCACTTTTCCTTAAATCCGATTTCACAGGCAGGATATACACTCAAGTCCAAAAGGGAAGGGGAAAGTTATGGAGATATTCTTAGAGGTATTTATCCTGGCGGTCTTCGGCAGCCTGATAGGAGCGACCTATTACCGGTTCTGTGTTGTCATGTCGGGAGGGCTTATGAACATGATGTCAAGCGGCAAGAAAATTCAGAAGGAAGGAGGTGAACCTGACGACCAGAATGACTGGCTTTTAACTTACCTTGTCGCCGATCATCGTTTGCACTATAAAGATATCGAAAAATACGTCGAAGAATCGGGACTGGAAAAGACGGGTGAACTTGTAAACGTCTAGACCGGCCCCATCCTAAATAGGGGGAAGAAAATATTGAGAAAAACTTTAATTATCTTGCTTGGGGCTTTCGCGCTTTTTGCTGGGGCGGCGACGGTACATGCGGGACAGATGGACGTGCTTGTCAACAAGCTTGTGGAAAAAGGCGTTCTCACGCCTTACGAGGCACAGATACTCCTGGCCGAGGCGAAGGAAGAAGCCGCCAAGGAACTTGCCAAGGGTAAGGCCGTCACGGCGCCTGCCTGGACCCAGAAGATCAAGGTCAAGGGTGATGTCAGGTTTCGCACGCAGACGGACTGGGGTAAAGGCCTGGGCCCGGCCCACCAGAGGACCCGCCAGAGGGTGAGAGCCCGCCTGGGCGTCGAGGGCAAGGTCAACGACCAGGTGAAGGCCGGAATGTACATAGTCACCGGAGGTAACGATCCGCGTTCAACGAACCAGACCCTGGATGATGAGTTCGAGACCAAAGACATCAGGATTGACGGTTATTATATCGGCTGGACTCCGCAACTTCCCGAAGGTGTGGGTGACGGCACGCTGTGGCTGGGTAAGTTCAAGAACCCGCTGCAGAAGTCGGAACTTTTGTGGGACGGGGATATATGGCCGGCGGGTATAGCGGCCCAGTACATGTCCTCACCTTTCGAGATGGGCGATATCCCGGGCAATCTTTACGCCAACGCAGGCATGCTCTGGCTGGATGAGATGTCCACTTCCCAGAGGGATCCTCTTATGTGGGTCATGCAGGGCGGTGTGAAGATGGATGTAGTTCGCGACTGGGGCGCTAAGCTTAACTTCGGGCTTGCCTATTATGATCTTGCCAACGTAAAGGGCAACCAGAGCGCCAACCTGGCCGAACATTCCGCGGGCACCAACACCACCTGGGGGGGAGCGCTGGGCAATACTTACCGCTATGACTTCAACATGCTGGACTTTCTGATCAAGTATGACAGCAAGATGCTGGGTGACTTTGAACTGGGTCACGGTCTTTATACCGACCTTATCTTCAACACCGATCCGCCCAAGAGAAGGTTCGCCTGGCAGCTCGGCGGTTATATAGGAAAGAAGAAGCCGAAGAAGCCCGGCCAGTGGAAGCTCTGGGGCGAATACAGGTATATCGAAAGGGACGCGGTGCCGGATTTCATGCCTGACTCGGATTTCGTGGGGTTCACCACTGCCGGTGCTGCCGCCGGAGGCGGTACCAATTCTCAGGGTGTTATTTTCGGCGTGCAGTATGCCATCTTCAAGAATACCCTGCTGGGCGGAAAATATTGCTGCACATGGCCGCTGAGCCTTGACGAGACACTGAATAACAGGATGGACGAGCCGTACCAGCTTCTCCAGATGGACGTGAAGGTGAAGTTCTAATGTATCTCAAACGTAACGCGAAGTTCACAGATCTGTCACAAAATAATCTTATAAAATAAAAAGGAGAAGATCCATGAAGAAGAGCAGGAAAATAATAGCACTTGCGGTAATGGCGGTTTTCTTGTGCACTTCGGGCGGCGCGCGCGCCGGGGATATGGTCCAGATCAAGGGATCGGATACCCTGATAAATCTCGTGCAGAAGCTGAGCGAAGTGTACATGGAAAAGAACCCGGGCAAATATATCGCCGTCACCGGCGGTGGGTCGGGTACCGGTATAGCCGCTTTGACAAACGGTAAATGCGACCTTGCCAACGCTTCACGCAACATGAAGCCCAAGGAGATAACCCGCGCCCAGAGCCGCGGGGTCAGCCCGAAAAGGGTGGTTATCGCGCTTGACGGCTTGAGTGTGATCGTTAACGGCACCAACGGTGTCGATAAACTCACCATGGGACAGATCGGCAAGATATTCCGCGGCGAGGCGACCAACTGGAAGGACGTGGGAGGCGCGGATAAACCTATCACTCTTTACGGCAGGCAGTCCAATTCCGGCACGTTCGTTCTTTTCAGGGACATGGTACTTAAAGGGGACTATTCGGCCAGGATGAAAAGGATGAACGGTAACAGTCAGATAGTCGAGGCGGTGAAGGCCGATTCCACGGGCATAGGATATGTCGGCGTGGGATACGTGAAGAACGTCACCGGCATAAAGGTGCTGGAGGTGGCCGCCTATGAGGGAGCTCCTTACGCGAGCCCTCTCAGGACAGAAGATGTAAAGTCCGGTAAATATCCGATAGCCAGACCCCTCAACCAGTATGTTGACGGAACGCCTGAAGGGGATGTGCGCGATTTTATTGAATTCGAACTGAGCGCCGAGGGGCAGAGAATAGTGGAAGAAGAAGGGTTCTTTCCCATTCCCAAGGAATACGAACAGTTCAATGAGAGGAACGCGGGTATCTAAAGAAGTAAAAGCTGTGTGCTGAAGGAGGCCGTGGATAATAAATGAAAGACCTGAAAGAAAAGTTGATCCACGGCCTCTTTTTCTTTAACGGCTTTCTTGTCGTTATAGTTCTATTGGGGATCTTTGCCCTCCTTGTCTTCACTTCACTTCCGGGTTTCAAGGAAATAAGCATAAAGGAATTCCTTTTTACCGCGCGCTGGAACCCCACCTCTTACGTGAAGCCCATCTACGGCCTAGGTTCCATGCTGGTAAGCACCCTTATGGTAACGGTAGGGGCGCTGGTCATCGCTATTCCCCTTGGTATAGGTACAGCGGCGTATCTATCGGATGTCGCGAATAAACGCGTCAGGGAAATAGCCAAGCCCGTGATAGAGATACTGGCCGGCATCCCTTCGGTCGTTATCGGTTTTCTGGGTATCGTACTTGTGGGACCGATAATAGCCAGGATATTCAATATTCCAAACGGGCTTAACGCGGTCAACGGTTCCATACTCCTGGGGATAATGGCCTTACCGACCATAATCAGCCTTACCGAAGACGCCTTAAAGAGCGTTCCCAAGTCCTATTCGGAGGCCTCGCTGGCTTTAGGGGCCACCAAGTGGCAGACGGTCGTCAGGGTCAAGATACCAGCTTCCATGTCCGGTATATTCGCCGCAAGCATGCTCGGCATGGGTAGAGCCATAGGAGAGACGATGACGGTGCTCATGGCCTGTGGCAACGCGCCGGCCATGCCCCAGAGTTTTCTGGACTCGGTAAGGACCATGACCGCCACGATAGCCATAGAACTGGGGGAGGTGCCTTATTACACCACGCATTATTACGCGCTTTTCGGGGTCGGGCTCGTGCTTTTCATTATTACCTTCATGGTCAACATGATAGCGGATATCGTATTGCGTAAATATCAGGTGGTGAAGCAGCAATGAACAACAAGAAACTTTCACAGATGCTGGGCTTTGCACTTTTAAGGACGTGCATGGCAGTTGTGGTGTTCATCCTCATGGTGATATTGTATGATATCATATCCAAGGGAATAGGCGTCATAAGCTGGCAGTTCCTCACCCAGCCTCCGAAGAACGGGATGACCGAGGGAGGTATCTTCCCGGCGATAGTGGGGACCTTTCTGGTCACGGTCTTTACCGCGGTACTTGCCGTGCCCCTGGGCATGGGATGCGCGATCTACTTGAACGAGTACGCCAGGGATAATAAGCTGACGCGCCTGATAAGGATGTCGATCAGGAACCTTTCCGGCGTCCCCTCTATAGTTTACGGGCTTTTCGGGGTCGTGCTTTTCGTTCAGCTTCTCCGGCTGGGCACGTGCATACTTTCGGCCGGGTTCACGCTGGGGCTTATGACCCTGCCCTGGACGATAACCGCAAGCGAGGAAGCTCTTAAGAACGTGCCCAGGTCCTACCGGGACGGGGCACTGGCGCTGGGCGCGACCAAGTGGCAGACCATAAGGACGAATGTGCTTCCGTACGCCGTTCCCGGCATGCTTACCGGGACCATACTCGGATTGTCACGCGCAGCCGGAGAGACCGCGCCGATACTTTTTACCGGAGCGGCTTTCTTCCTGCCGTTTTTACCCAGGTCGGTGTTCGACCAGTTCATGGCGCTTCCGTACCATTTGTACATTATGTCGACCCAGCACCACGCGATAGAGCAGGTAAGGCCTATCGCTTACGCCACGGCACTCGTGCTCATAGCGCTGGTATTTACGATGAACCTTTTCGCGATAGTGTTCAGGTATCATTTAAGGAAACTAAAAAGGGATTAAGGATGAAGGACGGAATCAAGATAAAGGTAGAGAACTTTGATTTTTATTACGGGGATGTCCACGCGCTTAAGGACATAACCATGGACATCTACAAGAACCAGGTGACTGGTATCATCGGTCCCTCCGGATGCGGAAAATCCACATTCCTTAGGAGCCTGAACAGGATGAACGATGTTATCCCCGGGGCAAGGGGGGAGGGGACGGTCATCCTTGACGGGGAGAACATTTTCAGCTCTACCGTGGACGTGGTGGAGATAAGGAAAAAAGTGGGAATGGTCTTCCAGAAATCCAACCCGTTCCCCAAGACCATATTCGAGAACGTGGCCTACGGCCTGAAGATAAACGGCATAAAGAACACAAAATTCATAGCCGAGAAGGTCGAGACCAGCCTTAAGGGAGCCGCTTTGTGGAAAGAGGTGAAAGACCGGCTTGGCCACAGCGCTTTCGATCTTTCGGGAGGCCAGCAGCAGAGGCTCTGTATAGCAAGGGCGCTGGCGGTGGAACCGGAGGTCCTTCTCATGGACGAACCGGCTTCCGCTCTTGACCCGACGTCCACGTCCAAGATAGAGGAGCTCATCCAGGAGCTCAAGAAGGAATATACCATAATAATAGTCACGCACAACATGCAGCAGGCGGCGAGGATATCGGATAATACCGCTTTTTTTATGCTGGGTGAACTGGTAGAATATGACGAAACGAACAAGATATTCACCAATCCTTCCAAGAAGATAACGGAGGATTACATAACCGGCCGGTTCGGTTGATGTCCCTAATCAAAAGAGAGGTGCAGGATGATGATGGAGAGGCATTTGGATGATGAGCTGAAAAAACTTAACACTGATCTGGTCAAGATGGCCAGCCTGGCCGAGGAGGCCATTTTCAAGTCGGTGGAAGCGCTTAAAAACCAGGACAAGGAATTGGCGCAGACGGTGATAGACGGCGACGGCAAGATCGACGAGATGGAGAACTCAATCGAGGAGGAGGCGATAAACCTGCTGGCGACGAAGCAGCCTATGGCCGTGGACCTCAGGTTCATCACCACCGGCATGAAGATAAACACCGAGATAGAGAGGATAGCGGACCTTGCGGTCAATATCGCCCAGAGGGTCATAGAGGTCTCCGATGAACCCCTGGTAAAGCCCCTGGTGGACATACCCAAACTCTCCGAGGTCGCCAGGAAAATGGTAAAGCAGGCGATCGATTCTTTCGTGAACAAGAACGAGTTCATGGCCAAGCAGGTCATCCTTTCCGACCCGGAGGCGAACGCTCTTAAGAATTCGATAACGGATGAACTGATAGACGAGCATATATCGAAAAATTCCAATATATCCCTCCGCGCGGTACCCCTGATACTGGTCGCGCGCCACCTGGAGAGGATCTGTGACCATGCCACCAACATCGCCGAGGATGTCATCTACATGGTCCGCGCCAAGGTAGTGAAACATCGCAAGATCGAGAACGGGGACTAGTTTCCGTTCCCCGCAGGCACATAATTGGTTTAAAATCCCCGCCATTTATGTTATCATTATTGTTACCGCTTTTTGCGGTTTGTGTATCCCCCAATAAGGACTTCTGAATTAATCGTTATTAAAAGGACGGAACGTGATGAAAGTATATCTTGCCGGGTATAACGTTGATACGGGTGTTTTGAGCGAACTTGAGGAAAAAGCGGGCAAAAGGGACGATCTTACCCCCGAAGTCCTCTCGGCCGCCTACGCGCGCATAAGCCGCGACCCGCGTCCTGTCGATAAAATAAGGGAGGACGCCCGCCGGGAGGTGGAAAGGTCCAGAAAATCCAATTCGACCATCATATTCAGGATGGGCCACCATTCGGTGGCCGAACACGCCGTGTTCAACCTTGACATACTGGGCGTCTCCCGGTTCGCCATGGAGGAGCTGGAGAAATTCCGCCTTTGCTCCTACACGGAAAAATCCCAGAGGTACATCACACTGGACAAGGATTTCGTGATACCCGCCGAAATAAAAGGCACTGATCTGGAAGACATTTTCCGGGAAGTCATACGCATCCAGAACGAAGCTTACTTCAGGTTCTTCGAGCGGTTGAAAGAACACATCTTCAGCAAGAACAGTGATCTTGCCTCCGACCCAAAAAAACACAACCTTCTTGAAGGCTGGGCCAAGGAGGACGCCCGTTACGTAACTGCTCTTGCCACCGAATCCCAAGTGGGCCAGACGCTTAATGCCCGTACGCTGGAACTCATGCTCAGAAGGTTCGCTTCACATCCACTGGCGGAGGTCAAGGAGCTGGGAAAAACCATTTACGAACAGATCTCTGAAGTGGCCCCGTCCATAGTAATATTCCATGAGGCCAACGACAAGGACAGGCTGACCTATCCGCAGCTTAAGGAGCTCGCCGGAAGCATCATCGGCGAGGAAGCTTCCTCCGGGAATAACCGGGAGGATGTCAGCCTCGTAGGATACACCCTTCAAGGGGACGATGTCCTGGCTTCTTCCATATTGCATACTTCATCGGGTCTGCCTTACCAGGATTGCCTTGCCAGGGTGAGAGAGATCACCGAAGAAGAGAAGATGTCCATTTTCAAGACCGCCTGGCGCAACATGCAGTTCTACGACAGCATGCTCAGGGAATTCGAGTATGTTAACCTCACTTACAACATCGCTCTCTCATCTGCCTGTTTCGGGCAGCTTAAAAGGCACCGCATGTCCACGATAACCAGCCAGGAATACGACCCCTCTCTGGGGGTTACCGTTCCCGAGTCTATCAAACAGACCGGTCTTGAAAAAGAGTTCATGGAGATAATTGAAAGGACTAATGAGGCCTACGATGCCATCAGTAAACGAGAACCTCTTGCCGCGCCGTACGTTCTTACCAACGCGCACCGCAAACGCGTCCTGATGAGGCTTAATGCGAGAGAACTCTACCACATTTCAAGGCTACGTGAAGATGCGCACGCTCAGTGGGATATACGCAATGTCTCCAGGCAGATGAGCGAAAAGGCCAAGGAGGTCATGCCCATGACCTTTGCCTTAATGGGCGGGAAAGACCGTTACGGCGAGATCTACCGCGATATTTTCGGCGAAATGCCTAAAGTCACCGAAACAGCCCTTCCGGGCAGCCGTAAAATAAAATAAACCTGCTTTTAGCAATTAACGAAAATAATTTGACTTATGATGGTCGGGGGAGTAATATTGTAGCTACCGGCAGGTATTATAATAATTAAAGTTATATTTAATCTCGTCTATGTAACTTATGTTTTATGCATCAGGTGAACCCGCGTATATGCGCATCTTGGATGGACGTTTCGAGTAAAGGCGACCCGATATGTATCGGAGTCGCCTTTTTATTTGCAGTATAACAACCTGATCGAACCCTAAGGCACAAGAAATGCTTAATAAACCGATGATGATCATTGTGCTATCGCTTTTCTTTGCCGCGAAGCCGGCATTCGCCCAGTCGGCCGCGCCCCCCCAGACGGAACTTGCGCTTTTCGAGGAGATACCCACGGTCTATTCCGCGAGCAGGATGGAAGAAGACATCCTTGAGGCGCCCGCGGCCATAAGCGTTATCACTTCCACTGATCTGAATGAATGGGGGATAATAGATACTCCCGATGCTTTCAGGCGGATACCGGGAGTGGATGTTATTGCCTTTGACGGCAGGACATGGGGTGTTTCCGCCAGGGGTTTTACCGAGCGCTTTTCAAGGCGCATGCTCGTTCTTCTTGACGGTATGAGCATATATACTCCTCTTTTTTCAGGTGTGATCTGGGATTTTATCCCGCTTCTCGTCGATGAGATCGACAAGATCGAGATACTCAGGGGGCCCAATGATACTCTTTACGGGTTCAACGCGTTTAACGGCGTCATAAATATAAACACCAAAGAGCCCGGGGATACTGCCGGGGTCTTTGGTAAATATATCTACAGTAATTTCGGAAAGAACGAATTTATCGGGCGGTACGGTGATAATATCGACCTCGGAAGTGCAGGGGATATAGATTTCAGGATGGCTTACAGCTACGATATGAACAGGGGCTACGGTGACGACCACGGGCGGGATTATTCCGACAGCGAGCAGGTCCAGATAGCGACCTCGAGGATAAAATATAACGCCACGGATGCGTTTGACGTGGATTTTATTTTCGGGATAAACTACGGGCCTCGCAATATCAGCGCAGTGGCCCAGAATTCGACACCGGCCAAACAGTTCCCCGAGATGGATTTTCAGATCTTAAAGTTCAATTACGATATCAACCCGACACATTCGGGCTATCTTCAGATGTACAGGTGGGGTATTAACCGGGATGTTAAAAGGCTTTCGAACGGTATACCGAACGATGATTACAGGGAAAGGCAGTATGATATAGAGTTCCAGGACAGTTTCGACCTGTTCGGGGGAAGAAGCAGCACCGTTTGGGGAGCTTCTTACCGTCATAACACGGTCGAGTCTTTCCAGGTCAAAAGGGAGCTTTCGGATAACGTAAGGCAGTCCGCCCACGATGACCTTTGGTCCGCTTTTATCAACGAGAAGATGGTGCTGCTGGAAGACCGCCCTCTGGTTGAAAAGTTAACCCTGGTCGCGGGTGTACGCGCGGAGTGGTCTCATCTTACGCGCCGGACGCAATTCGCCCCGAGGGCGTCTCTTCTTTATGAGCCGGTGAGAGACAATGTCTTCAGGGCCACTTATGCCAGAGGTTACCGCCTGCCCAGTTTCTATGAAGAGTATGCTACGAATTTTGTCCCGTCCGATACGGGGAACGTTCTGCAGCTTTTGGGGAACCGCCAGTTGAAAACCGAGACGGTGGATTCTTTTGAGATAGGGTATTCGGCAAGGTTCATGGACGGTAAGCTTCACGTAGATGCGGATACTTTCTACTCTTTTTACAAGGGTATGGTCCAGACCTTTCAAAGCCAGGCGTTCTCCGCTGTTCCCCCGCAGCCCCGGATAGTTGATTTTAACAATGCTTCCAGGGCCAGGAGTTCAGGAGTAGAACTGGCGGCGACATACAGGCCGTGGGAATGGCTTTCCCTGTATGCCAATTACACGTATCTGACCATCGCCGATACCCGCGGAGGCACCCCCACTACTTCGCTATTCCAGGGAGCTTCACCCGATAACAAGGCGAATCTGGGGGGTACGCTCAAGCTTGAAGAGGATACCATTATGAATATGCCGTATCTCGGAGGTAGCTGGCTGAACGTGAACGCCAATTTCCGTGACGCATACGTGTATTTTAACGACGCCGACAGTCCGCGCTCGGAATTTGACATAAAAAAGCACTGGAGGCTGGACTTCTGCGTGGGGAAATCTTTTTTCGACGACGGGCTTGAAGTTACTTTTTCCGGGCAAAACGTTCTCGGGGAGAATTTTGAAGCGGGTTTCGTACAAGTTCCCCAGATCTACTATTTTACTGTGACTTTGAAAAAATGGCCCTGGCAGATGCTGGAGTGGTCCGACAACGAGGAGTATTGACATGCTCAAAAAACTCTTTCTATTCTCCATTCTCGCGGCCTTTAGCGGCTCATGCTTCGCCCAGGCCCCTCCGGCGGAACTGGTGCTTTTCGAGCAGATACCAATGGTGGTGTCCCCCGGGAAAAAACTCCAGCCCCTTGCAGAGGCCTCCGCACCCACATATGTCCTGGACCAGGAACAGATAAGGATGTATGGAGGGATCAATCTATATGAACCCTTACGGCAGGTGCCCGGGGTAAATGTCATGACCACCACCATCGCCCAGCCGGATGTGGCCATAAGGGGGATGAACCAGATAATCAATAACACGGCTCTTCTTCTGCTTGACGGAAGGAACCTGTATCTCCCGGCGCAGGGGTTTTTCATGTGGGATACCATAACCATCCAGCCTGATGAGGTCAAGCAGATAGAGGTAGTTAAAGGCCCGGTGGCCTCGCTCTACGGGGCGAACGCACTGCAGGGACTTATCAATATCGTCACGAAAACCCCTGAGGAAGTGGACGGCACGTATTTCACCGAAAAGACGAACTTCCACGACGTGTACACGATAAGCTCCGTCGTCCACGGGCAGAGGGTGGATGACTGGGGATACAAGGTTTCCGCTGGATGGAAAAGGTACGATTATTTTTACAGGGACAGTTTCAAGACCAATCTGGCCAAGGTGAACGCTCAGGTGGATTATTATATAGATGAAGAATCCACGGTCTCGCTTAGCAGCGGAGGCGTGATCGGCGAATTTCCCTTCATAAGCTCAACCAGTTCTTCGTTCCTGGGTGAGCAGGACATGAGCTATCTCTACACCATGCTGGACTGCGACATCAACGGGTTCGAGGGCAAGGTATTCTGGAACCATTTCATAGGCGAATACGACCCCGATGCGAAAAGGTTCAAATCCAAGATAGACGTTGTAGAAGCGGAGATGAGCTACAATTTCGAGCTTTTCGATAGCCATGACATCACTGTCGGAACGGGCATCAGGTACGATCACGCGAAAGCCAATATCTGGGGACCCGTGGTAAGCCCCCAGGTCCAGACCATCTGGAACGCCTACTTTCAGGATGACTGGGAGGTCATGGATAACTTCAGGCTTATAGGTTCGGGGAGGATGGATTATTATACGATATCGGGGCTTCATTTTTCCGGGAGGATAGCCGGTATCTTCACGCTTTTCAAGGACCATTTCCTCAGGGCCTCACTGGGCAACGCTTTCCGGGCTCCCACATTCAGTGAATACTATCTTGATATATACCAGAACACGCCTACCCGCACCCACAGCTTCGGCCAGAAGGACCTTGAGATAGAAGAGATCGTTACTGGTGAAGTGGGTTACGAGGGGCATTATTTCGACAGGAAGATCAAGGTCAATACCGACTTTTTCGTGAGCTACATAAAGAATTTCATAGATTCGACCAACACGGGGATAGAGAGCTTTGTGCCGCTAATAGCAACGAGCGGATATCTCAACCAGGGCAACGCAACTACCTGGGGCGTGGAGAGCAGCATCGAATACAGGCCCACGGACTGGCTCATGTGTTTTGCTAACCATACTCAGCAGATGGTCAATTACGACGAGAACGCGTTCATAAGGTTCACGCCCAGGAACATGTGGAATCTGGGTGTTCTCATGAACTATGATGAAAGGGCCGAAGTCTCCTTTTACTGGCATTACGTGGGACAGGGGGAGAATGTCGGTAACAACCGGCAGCCCATAGACAAGTACAGCACTCTGAACGCTAGGCTGGGATACTGGATCACCGAGAACATGGAGCTTGCCGTCAGCGGGAGCAACATCCTGCTGGACCAGCATACCGAGTCTCCCGGCCAGGGGGAACCGATCGGCAGGAGGGTTTTGGCGGAGCTGAGGCTCAGATTCTAGTCAGGGAAACTTATGTTTAAAGCGGACCATATACATGGATCAAGGTTATCGCGAACGGGTTTAGCGATAATGGTGCTTTTGCTCTGTTTCTGCCCGGATACGGAAGCCCGGGATAAAAAGACCGTTTTCGTCATTAAGTCGCGTGTGATCCGGCCTTACGAAGAAGCGTATTCGGGTTTCCGTAAAGAGTTGTCGGCCAGAGCCTTCGCTTTAACTTACTTAGAGCATGACCTCCAAAAGTTCTCGGACGACCTGGGAGCTCTTATCAAGGAGGTGGATCGGTCAGAAGCCAATATCGTTCTGGTAATCGGCACCGAAGCCGCCGTCTTCGCAAGAAGAAGCATAAAAACCCGGCCTGTGGTCTTTACCATGTTGCTTAACCCGGTCGAGAACGGTATAGTTGATTCTTTCCAAAGGCCCGGAGGCAATATAACAGGGGTTTCTCTTAACATATCTTTGCAGAAGCAATTCAGCATGTTGAAGAAAATAGTTCCCCGCATAGATAAGGTGGGCATGCTTTATGACGTTGTCAATAGGCGCGGTTTCGCTGACGAAGCAATACGGGCCGCGGAAAAGAGCGGTCTGAAGTTGATATCAAAACCCGTTTATGACGAGTCGGAGATATCGCCCAAACTGGACGAGGTCCTGGCCGAAGCGGATTGCCTGTGGGCGGAAGTAGACCCGATGATATACAATTCTTCCACCGCCCGGAACATCATTCTTTCCACGCTGAGGGCGGATCTTCCGTTCATGGCCTTTTCCGAGAATTTCGTCAGAGCCGGCGCCCTCATGGCGCTTAAATGCGACTATCATGATATAGGCAGACAATCGGCCGAGATCGCCGTGGATATCCTTGAAAATCAAAAAACCCATAACATACCCGTCAAGAGGCCCCGCAAGACACATCTGGTTATCAATGTAAGAACGGCGGAGATAATTGGCGTTGATATCCCCGCCGAACATCTTGAAGAGGCCGTGGTATATGGAAGATAACCGTCCGGAATGATATGAGGATCAGCATACGAACCAAATCGATATTACTCACGATACTGCTTATCATTCTTGTCAGCGTGACCATATCCTATTTTTTTATCAGGGCCGGACAGACTCTTGTAGTTTCACAGCACGAGGAAAAAGGCGTCATTCTTTCTACGAACCTGGCGTATAACGCCGAATACGGGGTTTTGACGGGTAACATGAGGATGCTCGACAACCTGGCCAGCGGTATCATGGACCAGCCCGATGTCCTCTATTGCGCGGTAAGAAACATGAAAGGCGAGGTCCTTGTCGCACGGGAACAGGAAGGCATAGAAAAAGAACTCCTTCCCGTTCCCCAGATAAAGGAGAAGGCGACCGGTCTCGACAAACCCCTGATAAGACGCGTGAAAGTGGACTCGGAGAAGAGCATTGACATATCCGCTTTCGTTCTCAGTAAAGCCCCGGATATATCGCAGAGCGAGAGGGATCTTTTCCTGGAAGAGGAAGAGTGGTTTTACAGGGGCCGGACGCCCGAAGAGGCCGGACCGGCAGGATCCAAAGCCATAGGAGTTATAAATCTCGGCATCTCCCTGAAGAGCGCGGATGCTCTTATAAGAGAGACCGAGTACACGGCTGCGCGGATAACGGTGGTTTTGACCTTGGTCCTGATCATCATAAGTTCGACCGTAGTAACTCTGGTTTTACGTCCTGTCAGGCAGCTTGTTGATGCTACGAACGAAGTGGCCAAAGGTGATCTTGACGTGAGAGTGCCGGCAAGGACCAGTGATGAGGTCGGGGAGCTGGCCACGTCCTTCAACAAAATGGCGGAGGAACTTAAAAAGTCGACCGTTTCGATCAAGGTGCTCCAGGATGCCGAAAAACGCTTCCAGGATATCACCAAGAACGTGGGTGACTGGGTGTGGGAGGTCGATCCGGGAGGCAGGTACACTTATTCGAGCAGTGTCTCCGAAAAAGTAATAGGTTATAAGCCCGAACAGGTCATAGGCAAGCATTTTTCGGATTTTTTTCCGGAAGACCAGAAGGAAGAGCTTACGCGCGAAATTAACGAAATGATTGACAAAAGAGAAAAGTTCTCGAACTACGTGAACCCTCTTGTTAATAAGAAGGGCGAGGTGGTGAAGGTAGAGACCAACGCCCTGCCGGTTTTTGACGAGGAAGGGGAACTTGCCGGTTACAGGGGAGTTGACCGGGATATAACCGAAAGAGAGCGCGTCAAGGAGGCCCAGAGGCTTACCCAGCTGGGCAAGCTGGTCTCGGACATGGCGCACGAGGTCAATAACCCGCTCATGGTGATATCCGGCAGGGCGCAGATATCCCTTATGGAGCAGCCCAAGAACGATGTCATCAATGAATCCCTCTCGATAATAATGGACCAGTGTTACCGCGCCAAGAACATCATCGAAAGACTTCTTTTATTCTCCAGGCCGAGCAAGAAACAGATGAAGGAAGTTGACATTAACGAGGCTGTGAATTTTGCTATGCAGATGCTCGAACACCAGATGGGACTTAAGGACATCAAGGTGGATACGGTCCTGGATGAGACCATACCCCATGTGCAGGTCGACGAAAAGCAGATGCATGAAATATTCGTCAACCTGATAAGGAACGCCGCCGATGCCATGCCCGAAGGTGGCCAGTTGACGATCACCACTTCCCTTAAAGGGGATAATATCTGGATAGATTTCAAGGATACGGGAATAGGTATATCCGAAGAAGATATGCAGAAGATATTCGATCCTTTCTTCACGACAAAGGACCACGGGACCGGCCTGGGGCTTTCGGTCTGTTACGGAATAATCAAGGCGCACGGCGGGGAGATGAAGTATTCCAGCACGCCCGGCAAAGGTACGACCGCGACGGTCATCCTGCCGGTAAGCTAAATCGGTGATATTTTTTTGTTCCAAAAAATGCGGGAATAAATTATAATTGGCAAGAGAATGTGGAAAATTCCAAAAAGGGAGGAGAAAGACATGAAAAAGATCTTTTTTGTCGCGGTCGTAGTGACGGCTATGCTCGTTTCGACGGCTTGTTTCGCGCAGCAGGACGATTACGCCAAAGCGGTGGGGGATAAAGCCTACTGGGGGTTTGCTAACGTGCTTACCGGCTGGATAGAGATCCCCGCGCAGATAGCCAAGGGATATGAGTACGGCTGGATGGGCAAGGAGAACACCGGCTGGATAGGAGCCATCGGCGGCTGCTTTGCCGGTGTCGGCAGCGCTCTGGGCAGGACGGTCTCCGGAGCGGGGGAACTTGCGGGTTGCTGGGCGGCGGATCCGGCGTCCAACGAGGACATAGGTATACCCCTTGATGCTGAATACGCATGGGAACAGGGTACGCCTTATGACATGACCGATCCGAGTTTTCAGGACGCGACGGTCAGGCCTGTCCTGAATAAACTACAGCGCGGCGCTTTCAACGTGCTTTTCGGCGTTTTGGAAATACCCGGACAGATGATGAAAGGCATAGAGGAAGGATCATGGGATGGCGGCCTTTTTAAAGGCATATGGTATTTCCTGAGCCGTGAAGTGGACGGCGCTTTCGATCTGGCGACCTTCTTTCTGCCTGGTCCCAGGGACGTAAGGGGAGTAGCGTTCGATGAGAAGTGGCCCTGGACGGCAATGGGCCAGAAGAGCAATCTGGAGAAGACCAGCGCCGATAAAGGTTCGTCGGCCAAAAGCTCATCATCGAAGAGTTCTTCAGAATACATCAAGTAAAGCGGCGATCTTAAGAGAATCGAGCGGTCCCGGTATAATCCCCGGGGCCGCTTTTTTTGTGCAGAGATCTTTTAAGCGACGCCTGGTAAAGACATACGGCGGCCGCGCAGGATACGTTCAGAGAATCCACCTTCCCGAATTCATGCGGTATCCTAACCGACAGATCGGCAGTTTCCGCGAGTTTCTCCGAGGCTCCGGAGAATTCATTCCCCAGCACCAGACAAAGGCGGTCGGAAAGGTCCGCTTCTTCAAGGCTTACCGCACCGGGTGAAAGTGAGCTGACCACTATCTTCGTGCCGTACTTTTGCCTGAGAGTTCCCAGCGCCGGCGCGAGGTCCTCTTCGTAGGCTACGGGTATCTTGAAGACGGAGCCCATGGATATACGCGATACTTTCCGGTAAAAAGGCTCATAGGTCCCGGCATCGACCACCAGTGCGTCCGCTCCGAAAGCCGCGGCATTACGGATTATCATTCCCACGTTCTGGGGGTCGTGGACACCGTTAAGGGCCACCACCAGGTGCGGTCTGGAGAAGTCAACGGGTATCTTTTCAAGATCCCTTCTCTTCGGAAGCCGGGCGGCCATCATAACGCCGTGGTGGAACCTGAAGCCTATCACATCTTCGATGGCCTTCTTTTCCATGAGGTAAAATCTTATATTCCTCTTATCGGGCATTTCGAGTTCCCGGTAAATCCGGGGGGTGGTCAGGCAGCTGACTATGTCCATGCCGCTTTCCAAAAGAGCCTTCACGGCCGGTTTGCTCTCGACCACGAAGAGGCCGTCCTTATCGGGGTGCCGCATTTTAAGTGACCTGTACGGCAGGACGCGCGGGTCGTTTATGTCATCTATCCGTGTTACTGTCTTCATGTTATTTTTTCCTTTTCTTTTCGTATTGTAAGGCATCCGGGCGCCATTTTTCAAATAAAATACTTCACATGGAAGAGTCTGCCGGAGAAAGTCTCCGTGCAGGCAATTGGATTGCGTTAGCGCGCGTGAAAGTATATAATCATGGTATGATAAAGATAATGAAAAAGTCGTAAGGGACGCATATGAGGAACCTCACTGAAACAGGCGCGCGGATAAACTCAAAGATAGGAAAGGCCATCCATGATCACCAGCTGATAGAGCAGGAGGACAGGATACTTATCGCTGTGTCCGGAGGCAAGGATAGCCTTACCATGCTCACCCTTCTCAGCGCGATAAGTACATGGGCACCGGTCGGGTTTACCCTTCTGGGGATATATGTCGAGCCGGATCTGCCTGTAGATATGTCCGGGCAGCGTCGCGCCGCGGAAAAGCTATTCCGGCAAGCCGGTATCGACTACACCGTCAGGAAAATGAACGTGCTTGACCGCGAGGGAGAGACCTCCTGTTTCTGGTGCTCATGGAACAGGAGGAAGGTGATATTCCAGACCGCCGCCGAAATGAGGTGCAATAAAGTCGCCCTGGGCCATCACAAGGACGATATAGCCGAGACGATGCTGATGAACCTGCTCTTTAACGGTGAAATATCCGCGATGAATCCCAAACAGGAAATGTTTGCCGGCAAAATAACCCTAATAAGACCCTTGTGTTACGTCGAGGAGAAGTGGATAAGCAGGTTCGCCAGGGAATCCGGATTCCCCCAGGAGAAGTTCAACTGTCCCTTCGGCGAGGATTCCAAGCGGAACCTCATCAAGAAATTCATCAGGGAGACCGGGAAGCTTACCCCGGGGATCAATATAAGCACGAACATTTTTAACAGCATCTCAAGGATCAGACAAGATTACATCGCGCTCACGCCCCAAGAGGAACAGCCTCTCCCGCATCAAAAAAAGCCTGATTGACAGGCTCAGGCCCGTATGTTTTAATAATATACGAAAGGGGAGGGCGTGTGTCGCCCTGAGAGTTTCGCAGGCGTAAGCGGATTACCCACAGAACCTGATCTGGATAATGCCAGCGTAGGGAGACAGGTCTCTTTTTACATGGACCCGTGCGCAGAGGCATGGGTCTTTTCTTAGTTGGGGGCATGGTGGCAAGGATAACCGATCACAGTCTTTATCTGGTGACAAGCGAGGAATATTCCGCGGGAAGAAGCACTCTCGAAGTGGCGGAAGAAGCGCTTTCCGCCGGGGTCGACATACTCCAGATGCGAGAGAAGACTAAACCGAAGGACGAACTTATCAAGCTGGGGAGGAAGCTGAGAAAGCTTTGTTCAGCGGCAGGAGCCATTTTCATAGTCAATGACGATCCTTTCGTGGCCGACCAGACGGATGCCGAAGGTGTGCACCTGGGGCAGGAAGATCTTGAGAAGTACCCGCTTGAAGTTGTGCGGGATATCATGGGTGAGGGCAGGATGATAGGCGTCTCCACCCATTCGGTAGAGCAGTTCGAGAAGGCCAACCGTTCGGATGCCGATTATATCGCGTACGGGCCGATCTTTTCGACGAGGACCAAGGATTATTCCATTGGCCTGGCGGATGCGGGCACGGTGCTGGAGGAGGCCGCCAAGCCCGTCGTCTTCATAGGCGGGATCGACCTTGCTAATATCGACAGCGTTATGGCCGCGGGGGCGAGGAATATAGCCCTCATAAGGGCTATCACTGCCGCCCGGGACGTGGCTGAAGAGACAAGGCGGCTTAAGAAAAAGATAACAAGTTTCAGGAAGAAGGATTGATCGTGGAAATAAAGGTTAACGGCATCCAGCAGATGATAGAAGCAGATATGACGGTCGGCGAACTGGTGACGGTAAGGGGCCTTGACCCGGCCAGAGTGGTCGTTGAGCATAACTATAACATACTTCCCAGGGACAGGTGGTACGAGGTCCGGCTCGGGGAGGATGACAATATCGAAATAGTGAGTTTTGTCGGAGGTGGATAAAATGGAAGACATGCTGGAGATAGGCGGAAGGAAGATAAAAAGCCGCCTGTTCATGGGAACGGGGAAGTTCGCGGACAAGCGCCTCGTGCGCGAGGTCGTCGAGTCGGCGGGAAGCGATATAGTGACCGTCGCCCTGAGGAGGGTTGATACTTCTTCCCGGGAGGAGAACATACTTGACCATATTCCCGACAGGTGCATCCTCATGCCCAATACTTCCGGGGCAAGGGACGCGGATGAGGCGGTAAGGATAGCGCGCCTGGCCAGGGCAATGGGTTGCGGCAACTGGGTCAAGATCGAGGTCATCGCCGATAACAGGTATCTTCTTCCGGATAATATCGAGACGCTGAAGGCGACCGAGATACTGGTGAAAGAAGGTTTCACCGTGCTTCCCTACATGAGCCCGGACCTTTCCGTGGCAAAAAGGCTCCAGGCCGTCGGCGCAAGCGCTGTAATGCCCCTGGGCTCACCGATAGGTACCGGCAGGGGGCTCAAGACAGGGGAAATTGTGAAGATAATGATAAGCGAGCTGGACGTTCCCGTGGTAGTGGACGCCGGTCTGGGAAGTCCCTCCCACGCCGCCGAATGCATGGAAATGGGGTGCGCGGCGGTCCTGGTGAACACCGCCCTGGCGGTCGCGGGCGACCCGGCGGGAATGGCCGAGGCCTTCGCGATGGCCGTAAGGGCGGGTAGACGTTCCTATCTCTCCGGACAAATGTCCCCCGAGGGAAAAGCCAGCGCCTCATCACCCTTAACGGGCTTCTTAAGATGAGTTATCATGATATTCTAAAGGAATATAGCCAATTCGATCTGGAGAGCGCCTTTACAGCTGCCGACGAAAGCGGTCTTTGCGGAGCTCTCGGCGGCGAAAGGGTAGGCGAAAAAGGTCTGATCGCGCTACTTTCCCCTTACGCGGCCGCTCATCTCGAACGAATAGCGCAAAAGGCGCACCGGATCACCCTTAAGCATTTCGGGCGCACCATACAGCTCTACACGCCGATATACGTCTCGAACTATTGCCAGAACCGGTGCCTTTATTGCGGGTTCAACTCTTCCAGCGACATACCCAGGAAAAAGCTTACTCTGATACAGGTTGAAAAGGAGGCTTCTTTCATTTCCTCGACGGGTCTCAGGCACGTCCTTCTTCTGACCGGGGGGTCCCGCAAAGAAAGCCCGGTATCCTACATAATAGACTGCCTCAGGGTATTGAGAAGATACTTCAGTTCAATCTCCGTTGAGATCTATTCCCTCGAAGAGGAGGAATACGCTCTGCTGATAAAGGAGGGCGTTGACGGGCTTACCATATACCAGGAGACCTATCAGGAGGATATTTACCGGAAGGTGCATCCCTCGGGACCCAAGAGAGATTACCGTTTCAGGCTGGACGCCCCGGAAAGGGCTTTAAGAAAAGGGATGAGGGCGGTGAATATCGGGGCCCTTCTAGGACTGGCCCCGTGGCGGAGGGACGTTTTCCTTATGGCGCTTCACGCCAGGTACCTCTGCGAGAAATTCCCCGAAGCCGAAGTGGGGGTATCACTGCCCAGGCTGAGGCCCACCGCGGGCGGTTTCCGGGCAGCCCACCCGGTGAGTGACCGTGATATCGCCCAGGTGGTGATGGCCATGAGGCTTTTCCTTCCCAGGCAGGGCATTACGATATCAACCCGGGAAGAGCCTTCTTTCAGGGAGAACCTCATGCCGCTTGGCGTTACCAGGATATCCGCCGGGTCCACCACTTCGGTCGGCGGCCACACCCAGAGTAAAGGGGAGGATATCATGGACATGCAGTTCCGTATATCCGACGAAAGGGACGTCGCCCAGATCAGGGAGATGCTTAGGGCGAAAGGTTATCAGGCTGTTTTACAGGACTGGATGACGGTATGAATCTGAACGCTTTTGAAAAAAGTCTGCTCGAAGGGATAGGAGAGGACTCCTTCCGGAAAGTGAGCTCGGCCAGGATCGGCATCGCCGGGTCCGGAGGTTTGGGGTCCAATTGCGCGGTCAATCTGGTCAGATGCGGTTTCAGGTCTTTCAGGATCATAGATCTCGACAGGGTGGAGCATTCTAACCTAAACAGGCAGTTCTTTTTCATCGACCAGGTCGGCATGGAGAAGGTCAAGGCGCTCGAGGCGAACTTGCGGAGGATAAACCCCGATATCGAGCTTGAAGCGGTTACCGGGCAATTAAAGCCCGGTCATGCCCGGCGGTTCTTCTCCGGCTGCGATATCGTGGTAGAGGCGCTCGATAACGCCGAAGCAAAGAGCATGCTTGTCGGCGAGCTCCTTCCCTCGGGAAAGTTCATAGTTTCCGTTTCGGGGATAGGCGGATACGGATCCAGCGATGATATCAGGATCATGAAGATAAAAGAGAACCTCGTAATGATCGGCGACCAGGTCTCGGACACTGATTCGCGGCCGCCTTTTTCCCCGCGGGTCAACATAGCGGCGGCCAAACAGGCTGACGTTATCCTCAAACATGTCATCGGATGACCGGATCAAATGTCCGTAAATAGAAAGTAATGCTTGCGGTCGGGTTCCCGTGGAGTTAAAATAAAAACCGGTTGTATATAAACCATTTTGGACCATCTGTTCAAGGGAGTGGATATGGGATCCGGTTTGACAGGCATGATCTTAACAGGCGACCTTTCATCAATAGAATGAGGGTCGCTTTTTTCATCTTAAAAAGGTTTTAAAATGCCTAAGGAACTAAAGTTACTCATAGTAGAGGATAACGAGAATGACGCCCTGCTAATGGTTAATACCCTCCAGAAGGAAGGGTATGAAGTTTCTTATAAGAGGGTCGAGACCGAGCCGGAGATGAGGAAGGCCCTTACAAAGGGCGGCTGGGACGCTATACTCGCCGATTACAAGCTTCCCACCTTCAGCGGCCTCAAAGCTCTTGAAATAGCCGGCGGAAAAGATAAAGTCACCCCGTTCGTTATAGTTTCCGGCACGATCGGCGAGGCGGCAGCCGTCAATTCCATGAAAGCGGGCGCCGATGATTACGTCGACAAGGATACCCTTGGTTTTCTGGTGCCGGCGGTCGAACAGGCCATAAAGAGCACAAGACTGAACCTGAGGACCGAGGCAATGCGGAAAGCTCTCCTTGATGGCGCCAGAGAATGGAATGTGTCTTTCAACGCTTTACATGACGCTGTGTGCCTTATCGGGGTGGACAGGAAGATTAAAAGATGCAACAGGACCATGGCGGAGATGTTCTCGGTGGAAGAGGATATTTTGACCGGGGCCAACTGTTGCGACCTTGTGCATAAGGGTGTTATCCCGGAGAAAGAGTGTCCCGTGCACAAGGCCCTTTTTTCCAAAAGAAGGGAAACATCGGAGTTCAACCTTGACGGCAAATGGGTCAGTATCACCGCCGATCCTGTTCTCGGCCCTTCCGGGCAGATAACGGATTTTGTCCATACCATACACGACATTACAGATCGAAAGAAGGCCGAAGACACCCTGCTTAAGCGAACGCATGATCTCGGTGAAAGGGTGAAGGAGCTCAAGCTTCTTTATGAGATCAGCAGGCTTGTCGAAAGACCCGATGCCTCCCTGGATGAAATATTCCGGGAGCTTACCGGATCGATACCGTCCGCTTGGCAGTATCCTGATATCACCTGTTGCAGGATAACCTTCAGGGGGAGGGAATTTACTTCCTCGCCGTTCAGGCAGACGAAATGGAATCTTACCAAGGACATTAACGTCTTTGGTAAGAAAGAAGGAAGTATCGAAGTGTTCTATCTTTTTGAAAAGCCCCGGCAGGATGAGGGGCCTTTCCTCAAAGAGGAAAGAGAACTGCTAAACACGTTGAGCGCCGTACTGGAAAGGGCGATAGAGAAGAAACAGGCTGAAGAGCAGCTCAAAGAAAGGGAGAGGCTCCTTGGCCAGGCCGAAAGCATCGGCAAGATAGGTGCCTGGGAAATGGATATTGAAGCAGGCGGAAGATCGATCTGGACGAAAGGGCTGTATGATATCCTCGATATAGATGAAGGCGCTCCCGTTCCGAACATCTCCGAGATCAGCCGATGGTACCCTCCCGAATACAGAGAAGAATTAAAGAATAAGCTTGAGGATACTCTCAGAAAAGGCAAAAAATTATATTTTGAAGCGCCTTTCAGGACCGCCAAAGGCAATTTAAAATGGGGAGTTTCTATCGGTGAGGCCGTTGAAAGGAACGGAAAGGTCGTCAAGTTGAGAGGGACCTTCCAGGACATCACCGAACGCAAAAGGACTGAGGAAGCTCTCATAAGGAGCGAGAGAAGGTTCAAGAACATAGTCGAGAGAAGCTACGATGTTATATGTCTTTTCAACAGAAAAGGTGAGTTCAAATATGTTTCCCCTTCCGTGAAAAAAATCACCGGCTATACCCCGGCGGCGATCACCGGTACTAATTTCAGCAAATATATACCTACCTCGGAGCTGCCGAGACTGGTAAAAGCCTTTAACAGGCTTCTGGACGGGGAGAATATAACCGATTACCCGCTTCCTGTATTGACCAAGGAGGGTAAGATAATATACGCCGAAGCCAACGGTTCCCCGGTCAGGTCGGACGGCAAGATCACAGGGGCTCAGGTGATATTCAGGGATATCACTGAACGGAAAAAAGCCGTGGATGCTCTCAAGCAAAGCGAACAGAGATTCAAGTCCGCCGTGCTGGACTCGCCTTTTCCTATGGCCATTCATGGCGAAGACGGAGAGATTTTGCAGATCAGCAGGTCCTGGACGGATCTCTCCGGATATACACATAAAGAGATACCGACCATAGCTGACTGGACTGAAAAGGCCTACGGCAAAAGAAAAAAAATCATCAAGAAGGATATCGATAAGCTTTACGCTCTGAAAAAACGCGTTAATGAGGGCGAATATACCATAACGACCAAGTCCGGAGAGGAAAGGATATGGGATTTCAGTTCTGCTCCCCTGGGCACGATGCCCGACGGCAGGCGCCTGATCCTGAGCGTCGCGAACGATGTCACGGAGAGGAAAAAGGCCAAGAAGCAGTTTCTGCGCGAGATGAACTTCTCCGAGAAGCTCATAACCAGTCTTCCGGGGTTATTTTATTTCTTTGACGAGGCGGGCAGAATGATACGCTGGAATAAAAGACTGGAGGAGGTTTCGGGTTATCCCGCCGGCAAGATCAGAAAGATGGATCCGGCCGATTTTTTCGATGGCAAGGATAAAGAAGCGGTCAAAGATACCATAAAAGAGGTCATCGAAAAGGGAGAGTCTTCGGTCGAAGCTGATCTGGTCTCAATGAGCGGAGAGAGGTTGCCGCACCATTTTACGGGCGTGAAAATAGATATGGAAGGGCGGCATTACGTTCTGGGCACAGGTATCGATATTACCGAGAGGAAAAGGGCCGAGGAGGCGAAGCAGCATCTTGTGCGGAACGTGACGCACGGTCTGAAAACCCCCATCGCGGTATCCCAGATGGCGCTCCACGTCTGCAGGGACAATATAGAGCGTTCCGACATGAAGGAGATAAATGAATCCATAGATATAGTCAGCAGGAACCTCAAGCTCCTGAGCAAGGATATAGATACCATCCTGACCTCCACCACGGTGGATATGAGAAAGACCGGATCCCGGGCCGTGAAGGAACGGTCTTCTCTCAAAGCTGTAGTGAAAGACATATTGAGAGATCGAACCAAGGTGATGGATGGGGGTAAGATAAGGACCAAGGTCGATATAGAAGAAAAGGCGAACAAGATCAAGATAGACCGCCGTGACCTGAGGATACTTCTAAACTGCCTGATCGGGAACGCGGTCAAGTTCACCGAAAAGGGGTCTATATCGATAACGGCCAGGCTCAAGGACCGCTTTGTCGAGATAAGGGTCAAAGACACCGGCTGCGGCATCTCTAAAGATAACCTTGACAGGGTATTCGATAAGTTCTACAAGAGGCATCCCGCGGTCGAGGGCACGGGGCTTGGTCTTTCCATTAGCAAGGATATATCCGAAATGTATAATGGCCAGATAAGGATAGAATCACCGGGAAGAGGCAAGGGTACCACCGCGGTGGTAAGGCTTCCCAAAGGATGATCAGGAGGCAGACGCATGAAAAAGATCTTGATAGTCGAAGACAATCTGGAGATGCAGAAACTTTACAGGAACATGTTCAGGCCAAGGCAGGGTGAATATGACATAGAGATAGAAGGTGACGCCCGGAAGGCGTTCAAGAGGCTGGCCGAGAAGACTTTCGACCTGGTGATCCTGGACATAATCATGGAACCGATGGACGGCGAATCTTTCTTTGCCTGCCTGAGGGAGGATTCCAAGAAAAAGGATATACCCGTTCTGGTCATAAGCGTTCTTGACGGGGAGGGCCTTGAATACATGAAAAAGCTCAAGAAGGTCGATTTTCTGCAGAAACCGGTGACCATAAACGAGCTTATGGACAAGATAGGTTCCATGATATGAGACGGACCGCATAGATGTTCGGTGACAGGATAATAGTAAAAAAAGACCATGAGACCGTAGCCAGAGGACTTGTCGACATACTCATGCCGGAGGTAAGGGCTTCGCCGGACCGTTACATCATTACAGTTGCCGGTGAGTCCGGGTCGGGTAAGAGCGGTATAGCCAGGGAGATGTTCGAAAGGCTGAACTCGCGGGGGGTCAAGACACTTCTCATACAGCAAGACGATTATTTCATCTATCCTCCCAAGACCAACGAGAAGTTCCGCAGGGAAGGGACGGTCGAAGTGGGGCTCATGGAGGTGAACCTTACTCTTCTACAGCACCACGTCCGCCGCCTCAAGGACACCGAGGCGGTATCATTCCAGAAACCCCTGGTCATGTTCTGCGAGGACAGGATAGATTCGGAGACCGTCTACTGCCGGGGGGTGAAGGCGGTAATTATCGAGGGCACTTACGTGTCGCTTCTCGGGGGCATAGACAAGAAGATATTCTTGGCCAAAACATACAAGCAGACTTTCTTCGCGAGGCTTTTCCGGAGGAGGGAAAGGATAGACGCTTTTACCGACAGGATACTTTCGGTGGAACACGGTATAATATCGACTCACAGGAGGTTCGCCGATCTCGTGGTGGAAAAGAATTACGCGATAGTCGAGAATTTGCGCAAAAAAGAGAGAGAGGTCAAATAATGCGTCTTATCAAGAACATGTCCAAGAAGTCCGGCATGGCGCCGGGCACTCTCACCCATGTTGGTGACAAAAAAGACACCAAAGTGAATATCTCCTTTTTTGATTATGATCGCGAAAATATTACCGAAAAGAGCGCGGCGGTAGCCGACGAATGCGCGCCCCTCAAGGGGAAAAAGACGGTCTCCTGGATAAACGTCGACGGGGTGCATGACGCTGGCATCATCGAAAATATCGGTAAATCCTTCGGGATACACCCGATGGTGCTGGAAGACATAATGAACACCTCACAGCGCCCCAAGTTCGAGGATCTCGGCGATTATCTTTTCATAGTCATCAAGATGATCTATTACAGGCAGAAGAGTAAGCGGGTAGTGGTCGAGCAGGTCAGTCTCATCCTCGGGGAGAACTTCGTGATATCTTTCCAGGAGGAAGAGGGGGACGTTTTCGAGGCTGTCCGCGACCGGCTGAAGCGTTCAAAGGGAAGGGTAAGGACCGAAGGCGCGGATTTTCTGGCCTATGCTCTGATGGACTCGGTCATCGACAGTTATTTCTCGGTCCTTGAAGGAATAGGCGAGAGTATTGAGTCCCTGGAGGAGAAGGTGGTTTCCGGGTCGCGGGCCGAGGATATAGCCGATATACACGCTCTTAAAAGGGACATGATATTCCTTCGCAGGTCGATATGGCCCCTGAGAGAAGTGATAAGCGGTATCCTCCGTGCCGAATCCGGCCTTGTAAAATCCAGTACGGGATTATATTTCCGTGATATATATGACCATACCATTCAGGTGGTCGATACCATAGAATCCTTCCGTGATTTCGTCTCGGGCATCCTCGACATTTACCTTTCAAGCCTATCCAACAGGATGAACGAGGTGATGAAGGTCCTTACCATATTCGCGGCCATATTCATACCCCTCACCTTCATAGCCGGAATATACGGCATGAACTTCAAGTACATGCCCGAACTTGAACTCAAGTGGGGATATTTCGCCGTGCTCGGCTTCATGGCGCTGGTGGGCGTCGGCATGCTGGCTTACTTCAAAAGAAAAAAATGGTTCTGACGGACCCGGCGCCTTTCGGCCGAAAAAAGGTTGACCCTTTCCATGATAAATGTTAGAATAAACTAACAAAGTAAATACCAACAAACTTATGGTGGATCCGAATGGTCAAAATAAATACTAAAAAGAAGAAGCTCACCTCCAGTATGGAGGATTACCTTGAGGCTATCGCCGCGATCAAGGCGGAAAAAGGTGTTGCCAGGGTCAAGGATATAAGTAAAATGATGGGTGTAAAAAAGCCGAGCGTGACCAGCGCGGTAAAGTCCCTTTGCGAAAGGGGCCTTATCATACACGAGAGGTACGGTTACGTGGATCTAACCCGGCAGGGTGAAAAGCTCGCCCGGTCCATCCGCAGGAAGCATGATACCCTTGTAAGGTTCATAAGCAGGATACTCGGGGTGGACAGAAAGATAGCCGCCGCCGACGCCTGCAAGATAGAACACCATATAAGCCCCGAGACCTTTGAGAGGCTGACGAAATTCGTCGAATTCGTAAAAGGCTGTCCCGATGGTGATAAGCCGGAGTGGCTTAAGGGTTTCGATCACTATCACAGGACGGGTAAGCGACTGGAGTGCAAGACCAGGAAAAGAACGAAAAAACGGAAAAGGTGAAGAGAATGTATCTGACTGAACTAAAAAGGGGCCAGACCGCGGTCGTCATGGATATCCTCGGCGGTATGGGCGCAGAAAGGCGCCTTGAAGCCCTGGGTATCAGGCGCGGCAAAAAACTGACCATGATCAGCGCTCATTTCTGGAGGGGTCCGGTGACCGTGCTTATAGGCAAGGCCAAGGTCGCGATAGGGCACGGTATGGCACAGAAGATACTTGTGGAGGTGCTTTAATGTCCGGGAAAGAGAAGAAAATACTCCTTATGGGAAACCCCAACGTCGGTAAGAGCGCCATTTTTTCCAGGCTCACCGGGGCGAGGGTCACCGTGTCCAATTACCCGGGCACCACCGTAGGTTTCAGCCAGGGGTATATGAACCTGACCGAGGGAGAAAGGGGCCTTATCATAGACGTCCCCGGGGTATATAACCTCGAGCCTTCCAGCAGGGCGGATGAAGTCTCTCTTGAGATGCTCCGGGAGGGCGATCTGGTGGTCAACGTTGTCGATGCGACCAACCTGGAAAGGAACCTCTACCTTACCCTACAGCTCAGGGAAAGAAAAGTTCCCATGGTGGTCGCTCTCAACATGTGGGACGAGACCCGGCACAGGGGCATCGAGATCGATGTCGAAAAACTCGAAAAGGAACTGGGCGTTCCAGTTATACCCACTTGCGGCATAACCGGCGTAGGCATAAGAAAACTTATGGTCACCCTGCGGGAACTAAGGCAAAAAGAGTTCCCCCGACTGAGCAAGGACGAGAAATGGGAGGAGATAGGAAGGATGGTCGAGACCTCTCAGAAGCTCCACCACCATCATCACACCTTCCTTGAGAGACTGGAGGATATAAGCACCAGGCCGGTTACGGGTCTTCCCATAGCGGCTCTTGTGGTGTTCGTCTCTTTCCAGGTTATCCGTTTCATCGCCGAGAGCCTTATAGGGTACGTTTTTGAACCCCTTTTCGACAGGTTGTGGCTCCCGGTCGTTCAGGCGGTAAGTGGCGCCCTGGGAGGAAGCGGCATACTGCACGACGTTCTCATCGGCGACTTCATAAACGGACAGATAGATTTCGGCATGTCCTTCGGGCTTCTCACCACCGGTCTTTATGTGCCCATAGCCGCCGTACTGCCCTACATAGTGAGCTTTTATCTTGTTCTGGGCGTTTTGGAGGACTTCGGGTATCTTCCCAGGCTGGCCACCCAGGTTGACAACCTGTTCCATCATCTGGGGCTGCACGGGTACGCCATAGTACCGATGATACTTGGTCTGGGCTGCAACGTCCCCGGGGCCATGGCGCTTCGCCTCATGGAGACGAAAAGGGAGAAGTTCATAGCAGCGACCCTGATGGCCGTAGCGGTCCCCTGCATGGCGCAGATAGCCATGATCGTGGGTCTGGTCGGGCAGAGGGGAGGACAGTATGTTGCGGCGATATTCGGAATTCTTTTCGCGATACTTCTTATTAAGGGATTTTTAATGAACCTCCTGATGAAGGGGGCAAGCCCTGAGATCCTCTGGGAGATACCTCCTTACCGCCTGCCGCAGCCGGTGGCGGTCCTCAAGAAGCTCTGGATGAGGATATATGAATTTCTCAAGGAAGCGATCCCCTACGTGCTCTTGGGCGTTTTCATAGTCAATATTCTTTACATGACGGGCGTGATCCGTATCATGGCACGGGTTTTCGCGCCTTTTTTAAGCGGGTTATGGGGACTGCCGCGCGAGACCATATCAGCGATGCTCGTGGGGTTCCTCAGGAAGGATGTGGCCGTGGGGATGCTGGGGCCGCTTGAACTTACCACCAAGCAGCTGATCGTAGCCTGCACGATACTTGCCATTTATTTTCCGTGTGTCGCCACTTTCACCGTAATGGTCCGTGAGCTCGGCGCCAGGGAAATGGCCAAGGCGGCGGGCCTGATGATACTTACCGCGATCATCGTGGGTACCGCGCTTAATTTTCTTCTTTAATGCCTTTTCCAGCAATGGCCGGGGAACCACCCCCGTAAGAGGAAAGGTCCCAGACATAAGACCATCCGACACGGACCGGTCCACCCGGCAGGAGAAGGCGCATCTTCTCAACAAGCGCTTTATGGTTATATGCCTTATCGGGTGAATCGCAGACCACGAACCAGCTTATCCGGTGCTCCTTGATCGTTCTGAGTATCTCCGAGGGACTCTCGGTGCCCTTTATGAACATAACGGGGTGCTGACGCCAGTAATAGACGAATATGGGGCAGATGGGCATTTTCCAGTAGGCGAAATCCGTAATCATCAGCCTGTCGTTACTGTCCATATGCCGGTTGAGATATAAGGCAAGGTCGCGAGAGGAGGACGCTCCCGGCCAACCGTTGGGATAAGTGCTTTTATGGTATTGCCGGTATGAGAAGGTGGAGCCGGTGAAAACGACCAGGCCGAGCATAAGGTAAAGGATCGTCCTGAGCAGCCGCGAGAAATGGCTCCTGCCGAAGAGGAATAAAGCTCCTCCTCCGGCGGTCATAGCCAGCGCCGGTAGGGCCGAATACGATAACCAGGGGGTTTTTGTCCTGGCAAGGAGCGAAATGGGAATGTATACGCACAGGATCACAACAACCGGCAGGGCTATCTCTGCCTTCCTTTTAATATATGAAAAATACGGTAGTATGAGAATGCCCGGCAAAAAGAAGAAAACGCCACCCGCACCCAGGTCCGTCACCAGTTTTTCCAGGTAGTACCATGCGGGCCGTGACCAGATCTTACCGTAGTATTCCCCCGAAAAGTAGAACGCGCTCACATCCCCGAAAAGGTTGCTGAAAAATAAATACCACCAGGCGCTTATCGCCAGGACGACAAGCGCGAACATGAAAAATATCCGCATTTTTCTCCCGCCGGATACGGTAAATATCAGAAAAGCGGCCGGCAGGCAGAAGAAAAGGGCGCTCTCCTTTGAGAGGAACGAAAGACCCAGCACCATCGCCGAGAGGAGGAACCGCCTGTCCAGGATAAGCAGTAATGATAAGTAACCGGTGAAGACAGCCAGGGCGTCGCGTTTTATCCATGTGTCGTAGCCTATCGAAGAAGGCATGAAACACAGGAAGATCCCGGTCAGGACGGCGTACTTAAGCCCGCCGATACGCCGGCTCAGGAAGAACACCGCGAGGAAGCTCCCGTAAGAGAACAAAAGCGAGAGCGACTCGGCCCTCAGGGCGAAACCCTCCGCGAAGGGCGCGAGGAATTTCGCGAAGAACATGTAAAGAGGGGGGTGGAAACCGTAATACCAGTAAAACGGGTCTTTCGCCGCGCCCGCGAGAAAGGCCCTCAGCGAAAGGATATTCCAGGCTTCGTCCCACATGAGCAGGTGGCCTATCGTCCGTATCCTCACGAGCAGGAATACCGCCGAAAGCAGGAAAAGAGCGGTAAAAAGTCTTTTCTTTTCTGTTGGGATACCCATATTCAGAACCATTTTATCCTGTTTGGCCCATTCGTCAAGAATAAACGGAAAAAGCGCCCAAATCAAGTATTTACACTTACCCCTGGTTCTGATAAAATGTAGCATCGTTGAGGGGAGCCGAAAAACACTAACTCCAAGGAGCATAGCAAGATATGAGCAAAGTTCTGATAATAGGCGCCGGGGGTGTCGGGGCTGTCGTGACCCATAAATGCGCCCAGGTGCCGGAAGTTTTCGACAGCATCTGTCTGGCGAGCAGGACGGTTGAAAAATGCGAGAAAATAGCCGACCAGATCGAAAGCGCGATAAGGGTCGAGAAGCTGGATGCCGATGATGTCGGGGCTACGGTGCGTCTTATCGAGGATTTCAGGCCCGATATAGTGATAAACGTGGCACTGCCCTACCAGGACCTGGCGATCATGGACGCATGCCTGAAGAGCGGGGTCGACTACCTTGATACGGCCAATTACGAGCCGCCAGATGAGGCGAAGTTCTGTTACAAATGGCAGTGGGATTACCATGACAGGTTCAAGCAGAGAGGGCTTATGGCACTTCTGGGCAGCGGGTTCGATCCGGGGGTAACGAATGTTTTCTGCGCGTACGCCATGAAGCACTATTTCGACCGGATACATTATATCGATATCATGGACTGTAACGCCGGAAGCCACGGGCATCCTTTCGCGACCAACTTCAACCCCGAGATAAATATCAGGGAGATAACCCAGAGGGGCAAGTACTGGGAGGAAGGTTCCTGGAAGGAGACGGATCCTCTTTCGGTGCACAGAAAGTTCGATTTCCCGCAGATCGGCCCGAGAGAGATGTACCTTATGTATCATGAGGAGCTCGAGTCACTGGCCAGGAACATCGAGGGCCTTAAGAGGATAAGGTTCTGGATGACATTCGGGGAGGAATACCTTACTCATCTCAGGGTCCTTCAGAACGTCGGCATGACGCGCATAGACGAGGTGGAGTATGACGGTAAGAAAATAGTGCCACTTAAGTTCCTCAAATCGGTCCTGCCGGAGCCAGCATCCCTCGGCGCCAATTATACCGGCAAGACCAATATAGGCTGCATGATCGAAGGCCTCAAGGATTCGAAAAAGCGCAAGATCTACATATACAATGTTTGTGACCACGCAGAATGTTACCGTGAGGTAAGATCCCAGGCCATTTCCTATACCACCGGAGTTCCCGCCATGATCGGGGCGATGCTCATGGTGACAGGCACCTGGAGGGGCGAGGGCGTGTTCAACATGGAACAGCTGGACCCCGACCCCTTTATGGAGAAGCTGAACACGCACGGTCTGCCCTGGGTCGTGGAGGAAATCGAATAGTGTCCGTATCCGGTAAAGTGCCACATACTCCCTGTTATCTTGTCGACAAGGGGATCCTGGAGGAGAACCTCAAGACGCTTTCTGAGGTTGAGCAGAGCTCTGGTTGCGAGATACTCCTTGCCCTGAAGGCCTTCGCGATGTTCAGCACCTCTTCTCTTATAGGCAAGTATCTTTCGGGCACGAACGCCAGTTCCCTCGACGAGGCGCGCCTGGGCTCCGAGGAGTTCGGCGGCCAGGTCCACGTCTACGCGCCCGCGTATAAACAAGAAGAGTTCGCCGATATCCTCGGCTACGCAAGCCACGTTAATTTCAATTCATTTTCACAGTGGGAGAAGTTCAAAAAGGACGCCTTATCTTCGGAGGGCGTTAAGTTCGGTCTCAGGATAAATCCCGAGCATTCAGAGGTGAAAGTTCCCCTTTACGACCCCTGCGCGCCGGCCTCGCGCCTCGGGATCAGGGCGGGAGAGTTCGCCGGAAGGGACCTTGAGGGAATAACCGGCCTTCATTTCCATACCCTGTGCGAGCTTAATGCCGATTCGCTCGAGCGCACCCTCAAGGCGGTAGAGAAGAAGTTCGCCCCTTACCTGGACCGTATGGAGTGGGTGAATTTCGGGGGCGGACACCATATCACAAGAGAGGACTATGAAGTTGAGCTTCTCGTCGCTCTTATAAAGGATTTTCGTAAGAGGTACGGGGTCAGTGTCTATCTTGAGCCGGGAGAAGCGGTAGCACTTAACGCTGGAGTTTTCATCTGTTCGGTGCTTGATATAATCCCGGGAAGCCCCGAAGTGGCCATACTTGACGCATCCGCCGCCGCTCACACCCCCGATGTTCTGGAGATGCCCTACAGGCCCGGCCTTGCCGAAGAGGAAGAGGGCCGCTTCAGGTACCGACTGGGGGGGCTTAGCTGCCTGGCGGGGGATTTTTTCGGGGAGTATTCGTTCTCGCGTCCCCTTGAGCCGGGCGACAGGCTAACGTTCACGGACATGGCTCACTACACCATGGTCAAGAACAACACTTTCAACGGTGTTCGGCTTCCCTCGATAGCGGTGTACGATCCGGCAACCGGCGAGGTCGAGATAGTGCGCAGTTTCGGTTACGAGGATTACCGCGGACGCCTCTCGTGAGGTCCGGTTTTTCGTTGTTAAACTTTTTTATTTATGCAATAATTATTTATCTAGCGGATATGGGTATCGAAAGGTGATAGGTCCATGAAAAAATACATTATCGGGGTGGATATAGGCGGCACGAAAATAGCCGCCGGCATAGTCCACAGAAGCGGAAAGCTCAGAGAGAAGCATGTCGTGCCGACCCTTGCCGGGAAAGGGTTCGATGTCTCGATGGGCCAGGTCGAGCTGGCCATAAAGGAACTTCTCAAGGCTAGTAAGGTCTCCATGAAGGATATCGAGGGAATAGGGGTTTGCGCGCCGGGTCCGCTCGACCCGGATAAAGGCATAGTGCACAACCCGCCCAACCTTCCCGGGTGGAGGGAAGTGCCCCTGGTCGAGAAGATCAGGAAAAAGTTCAGGAAAAAGACGAAACTTGAAAATGACGCCAATTCCGCCGGTATGGCCGAGGTCATATGGGGCGCAGCTAAAGGCTTCAAGCACGTTTTCTACGTAACCGTGAGCACCGGTATAGGAACGGGTATAATAATAGACGGGAAGATATATCACGGCAAGAACGGTATGGCCGGGGAAGGCGGCCACGTTACGATAAATTACACAGACCGGTCGGCCGTATGTAATTGCGGCAACATAGGTTGTATCGAGTCTTTAGCATCGGGTCCCAGCACCGTCAAAAGACTGGTCGGCAAGCTCAGGAAGAACCCCAGACTCAAGACCAGCGTAGTGGACATAGCCGGGGGCGAGCTCGACAATATAACCATGGTGGATATAGGCGAAGCCGCCCGGGAAGGCGACAAGGTCGCTCTCGAGGCGGTCAAGCAGCAGGGGAAACTCCTCGGGATATGGCTGGGGAGCATGATAAGCGTCCTCGATCCCGAGATCATAGTAATAGGAGGAGGGGTCTCGCTCCTGGGAGGGATGCTCTTCAGGGAGATACGCTCCACGATACCAGCACGCACCATCAACATCTTTTCCAAGAAAACACAGGTCGTTCAGGCGAAACTCAAGCGCGATGTGGGTATTTACGGAGCGGCCTCGATACTCCTGGTGTAGTCGCCCCTTCTGAAAGGAAAGCCTTGAAGATACTCATAGTGTCCTTACAGTTCGAAAAGACCTCAACGGGCGGGGGCGGGGTCCACGTCGAGCACATAACCGACCAGTTCCTGGAACTGGGCCACGAGGTCACGATAATCTCGATACATACCGATAAAACGCTGCCCGAGGCTGACCTTAGGACCGACCGGAAAACCCCTTACAGTATAACTGAAAGAGGACGTCTTACGGTCATAAGGTTCCTGATAGAGAAAGGGATAGCTCATCCCTACGTGCATGAGGCGAAGGACGAAGAGCTCCGGAGGATAATGAAGTTCGCCGAAGTTGTTGTCGACTGGATAGGGCGCCACGGGGAGGACTTCGACGTTATCAATCTCCAGGGGCACCACATAATACCGGGGTACATGGCCAGGCAACTTCGCGGAAAGGGACCGGCGAAGATCTCATATCTTCACGCTCTTGAGACCACCTATGTTACCGAAAAGGGCGAGTTCGTCGGGGCCTATGACGGCACAAAAGAGGTCCTCGCGCGCATACGGCGCTGGGAAAGCATGTGCCGCTACGCCGACCTTGTTATCGCCAACAGTCCCATGGTAAGGGATGACTTCAAGAGGATAGTGAGCGAGTTCGACGAGGTCTCCAAATACGAGGAGAGGATCACCGTTCTCGCTTCCGGGTGCAACAAGGATTTTCTGATGGAGGATGAGCTGATCAGGCGCAAGCTCGGCCGTTCCCCCGAGACGGTGGAGCTTGTTACTTTCTGCAGGGTCGACCCCAGTAAAGGCGTGGAATATTCCATAAAGGGTTCTGTGGAAGCGGCCAGGCTTTCAGTCGGCAGGAAGTTCCGCCTTACGGTAGCCGGGATTCCTTCTTCGGAGGCATATATCGAAAAGTTGAGGACCCTGGCAGAAGGGGTACCGGCAAACCTCGAAGTAAGCTTCGAGCTTAAGGACACGATAAGCCCGCTCGAGGAGAAGAAACAGATACTTGACTCAAAGCACATATACATACTGCCGACACTGAAAGAACCCTTCGGCATGTCGCTGATAGAGGCTTCCGCGAGGGGTAACATGGTGGTATCGGCCGACACCAACGGGCCGATGTACATGTTCGATGCTGAAAAAGGCGAAGAGACAGACTGGGGCACGGTCACAGATTGCGGCGTGCTCGCCCGGATAACACGGGAGCCTGAAGTGAACCTCGCCGGCAATATCGGCAAAGCCGTCATCTGGACGGTGGGTAACTGGCCGGAAAGCCTGGAGAGGGTGATAAACTTCAACAGTAAGATACGCGCGAACTGGACCTGGGAGGGTATTGCGAGGCGTTATGTTGAATTGTTCAAAGAGCAACAAGTACACTGACCGGTGTGTGGCGACAAGTTGCGACGCGAATTATTTCCCGGCGCTGATGGCGCTTCTGCGCAGCCTTGAAAGCACCAATCCCCGGCTTCCGGTGGTAGTTTTTGACGGGGGGCTTACCCCGCGCCAGGCTTCAAGGGCGCGCCGGTACGCGGAAGTACTGCCTAAAAAGCCTTTCATGGAGATCGAGAGCCGCGGAAAGTTCGCTTATATAGGGCAGACGACACTTTTGAAGTTCGAGGTGGAACACCTTGATTACGAGAAAGTTCTTTACCTTGACGCCGACACGGTGGTGCTGGAGGATCTGGATGAAGTATTCTCCATTCCCGACGGATGCGTGGGGGTCGTGCGCGAAGTGAACTCGCTGAGGAACATGTTCCGCATCCAGCACAGGGACATGCTCGCGGAAAATATTGACATAGACTGGGAGGCGCCGGGCTTCAACGCGGGTATATTCCTGCTGTGTCCCTCGCAGTGGCGGGGTCTTACCCGAAACGCCGAGCAGCTGGTCGCGCGTTTCGGGAAGGATGTTTTCACCAAATCCAAGGACCAGCAGCTTTTGAACATCCTCTTCCGGGGCAGGCTGCACGATCTACCGAAAAAATATAATTTCGCGCCTTTTTACGATGAGACCGGGGAAAGTTCTCCCGCGGTGGTGCACTACCTTACTTTTTGCAAGCCGTGGCATTCCGGTTATCCCCCGGGTCACAGATATCCTGAGTTCAGGCGCCACGTACGAATCGCGGATCATCCGGAAATACTTCTGCATGACATTAAAAGGTGCGCAAAACGATTTAGGCGGCTTCATGAAGCATAAAAAGTTCCTTATGACCCCGATGATATTACTGGTGATGTTGTCGGCCTCCATTGTTCAAGATGACCAGACCGAGCTTTTCTCTACCGGCAAGAGCAGGGAGCAGTTCGCCCAGGAGATGGCGGTTCTTATCACAAAGGCGTGGAAAAGCTGGCAGGACCGCGTCGAGATAAATGACGTGGATGTTGAGGGTTCAAGGGGCATGCTCATGCCCGGCGATATAAGTGAACCGGTGCTTACCTCTGAAGAGATACTTAAGAGCTTTGACAAGGTCGGCAGATCGCAGGCCGGAATAAACGCGGCAAAGGCCGTTGCCGACGCCCTCGAAGAGGGGATGAGGTTGTGGCAGAGGGGATACACCCATTCCAACATACCCTTTCCGCAGGGAGCTTCATGTTCCTATACGATGCCGCCGAGCAACAACGTGCCCGTTCTGGTCTCTTCGGGGACTTCTCCGGGCGACAGTGCGATGACCGAATCGGCGCTCTATAATTACATGCTTTACCGCGCTCCGGATGACGATGAGGACGTTCTGGTCGTTTTCCGCGCCTGCGCGAAGAGCATAGCGCTCTGCTTCCGTAAATGGAAAGAGTCCTGTTCCATTGTCGGTATCCTCGCTTCCGGAGGCATAGCCCCGCAGCCCGCACCCTTAGGCACAGGTCCCGGTCCGGTAAGCGGTGCAAAAGGTTCGGGCGGCAAGCTGATCGGCCCTTACCTGGACGGCGATCTTCTGCTTGATAACATGTTAAAATACCTCAGGGGCCACAGAAAAAGCGTATCTTGAATTTTGGCATCCCTTGTGTTATAAAGGATAGAAGAATAGAGAGAACACTAACCACCACAACGGATCAGATATGTCCTACCAGGTATTAGCTCAGAAATACAGGCCCCAGACTTTCGACGATGTCATAGGCCAGGATACAGTTACCAGAACGCTAAAGAATTCCATACTGCAGGGGCGTATCGCCAACGCATATATTTTCTGCGGACCCAGGGGGGTGGGCAAGACCTCCATAGCCAGGCTTCTTTCCAAGGTGCTTAACTGTGAAAAAGACCCGGACAAGAGGCCGTGTAACAGCTGTCCTTCATGCGTTGAGATATCCCAGGGTAACAATATTGACGTTCTTGAGATAGACGGCGCTTCCAACCGGGGTATCGACGAGATACGCACGTTACGGGAGAACGTTAAATTTTCCCCCTCCAAAGGCGAGTACAAGATCTACATAATAGACGAGGTCCATATGCTGACGGCGGAGGCTTTTAATGCGCTTTTAAAGACCCTTGAGGAGCCGCCCGCCCATGTCAAGTTCATATTCGCGACCACCGAACCGCACAAGGTGCTGCCTACGATAATGTCGCGTTGCCAGAGGTTCGATTTCAAGCGTATCCCGCCGGCGATGATCTACGACAGACTGATGGATATAGCCAACAGGGAAAAAATAGACATAGAGGAGAAAGCCGCGCTGGTCATCGCCCGTTCCGCCGACGGTAGCATGAGGGACGCGCTTGTTATACTAGACCAGATGGTATCTTTCTCCGGAGGAAAGATACGCTCCGGAGAGGTGATAGATCTGTTGGGTATGGTGCATAAGGACAAGATCTTCGAGCTTTCCGATTCTGTCATAGAAAACGCTCCCGAGAAGCTCATCTCCATACTGGATGAACTTATAAATAACGGCAAGGACCCCGTTTTCATTACCAACAGCCTTATTTCCCATTACAGGGACCTCATGATACTCAAGACCGCCGGAAAGCCCACTTCCGATATGGCTTTTTCGCCTGATGAGAAGAAGAAGATAGACGAGCAGGTAGAAAAACTTACAATAGAAGAGATACTTTATGTTCTCCAGAACCTGACACATTGCCTTTCGCTCATGAAGAACACTTTTTTCGCGCGCGCTCCTTTGGAGCTGACGCTTATCAGGCTGACCAAAAGGTCCAGCGCGCTTCAGCTTGCCGAGGTCGTAAAAAAACTTGATAACCCTTCCTTCGGGGTGGATAGGGATGTGCATTCACTGGGCGCGCAGGCGAGGTCCGAAAAACCGGTTAACAGACCCCCGCGACATAAGGAGCCCGGGAGCGCCTCACCGGATCCTTCCCGGTCGGATAATGACCAGCCCCAGGATGATCAGAGCGAAAGGTCCGCTGAATTCCACTGGAAGGCTCTTCTGAATTACGTGAGGAACAAGAAGATGTCCGTCTATACTTTCCTCAACGCGGCCAGGCCCGTCGAATTAAACAGCAAAAAGGTCATAATAGGTTTCGGCAAGGAACACGCCTTCAACAAGGAGGCCCTGGAGACGGAAAATAACCGACTCATAATCGAGGAAGCGGCAGGCAAGGTCCTGGGAGCCTCACCCCGCCTTGAGTTCACTCTGCTGGAGTTCATTTCCGAGAACACGGGGGAGGATGACCCTAAAGCCGAAGAAAAGCTTATGGCGGAAAAGAAGAAAATGGGTCCCGTTATCGAACAGGCCATGGATGTTTTCGGGGGACACGTGGTCCGGGACATGAAGGAAGGACCGGCAAGATGAGAGGCTTACCCAAGCCGATGACGGCTCTTATAGAACAGTTCTGCAAAATGCCCGGGATCGGCACGCGATCGGCCCAGCGGCTCACCTTTTACATATTGCAGTCATCCGCCGAAGATATCGAACAATTGCTCAGGTATATTCGCGAAGTTAAGGAGAACGTCAGGTTCTGTAGTATATGCCACAATCTCAGCGAGAAGGATGTCTGTTCGATCTGTTCTGATGATTCCCGTGACGCTTCCAAGGTTTGCGTGGTGGAAGGCCCGGCCGGGGTCATCTCCATGGAAAAAAGCGGGGCATACGACGGCACGTATCATGTGCTGCTCGGGGAGATTTCCCCTATAGACGGGGTGGGTCCGGAGGACCTTAAGATAAACGACCTGATAAAAAGGGTCAGAAGCGGCAAGGTCAAGGAGCTCATCATCGCGACGGATTTCACCACCGAAGGCGAGACCACCGCGCTCTACCTTGCCGAAGTACTTAAAAAACATAAAGTGAAAGTCACCCGCCTCTCAAGAGGGGTGCCCGTGGGCGGCAGCCTGGAACACGCGGACGTGGCGACCCTGCAGAGGGCTTTCGAAGAGAGAAGATGACCTGAAAAACACCGTAGCGCGGGATTTGACATTACAGATATTGTCATTATACTTTAGTTAGTAATATTGTTAATGTATATAAAAGGGTATGTGTATAATTTAAGGAGGTACGCATGGGCATTCTTGAAGCGGTAAAGAAGGGGTTCATCCAGACCAACAGGCTTTTGAACGTGGTCCTGGTGTTCTTCATTTTCAACGCGGTGATCGGCCTGATCAGTCTGCCGCTGGCCAACCCGGAGAGGGCCGGAAACCCCGGGATAGTTACAGTATCGATAATATCGAGCATACTGTTCTTTTTGATCTTCATTTTCCTGCAGGGTGGTGCTCTCGGCCTGGTGAAGGACCAGATCAAGGCGGGGTCCAGCAGCATGGCCCAGTTCACCAGTTACGGCAAAAGGTATTACCTGAGGATACTCGGTCTTTTACTCCTTTACGTGCTTATCGCCATAGCCGTTGTCCTGGTGCTCAGCCTTATAAGTGCCGGGATACTGCTTCTTGGGGATAACATAGTCACTAGGAGCATCGTGGCCGCCATGGTCACAGCGGTCGCCGTTATAGTGATAACGCTTCTTATCTACCCGATCTATTCGATAGTCGTGGACGATATGGGTTCCCTCGCGGCCCTAAAAAAGGGTGTAAACACGGCGAAGGAGAACTTCTGGCAGACGCTGGGCCTTTTCGCAGTACTGCTGGTGGTGAGCCTGATAATATCCCTTGTAATAGGGTTCATTGTCGGTCTTGTCACGGTGCCTTTGAGCCCGAACATAAGCCAGGTGGTCATAGCCATAGTCAACGCGGCGGTACAGTCGTATATACCGATAATCATGATGGTGGCTTTCATGAGCTACTACATGAGCCTGCAAAAGTCAGTTATCCCGCCCCAGCCGGAAGCACCGACCATGGGCGAGATGTAATCCTGCTATGTAAGCAATAATGCCTTTAAAGAACGGCGGCCTTCAGGGGCCGCCGTTCTTCCATCCTGCCCGGCACCTCCCGTGCCGAAAAGCGGACCGCGCCAAATATTTTCTTAACAACTATTGACACATATGTTAGAATAGAAGACCGCTGTAAGCTAATATACTGAGATATCCAGTTTATTCACGTTACTTTCCATTTATACAATAAATCAGGAGGTTACCTAATGGAACGCAAAATGGTCCCGTATGACGGAAACAGCGCTGTAGCACACGTCGCTCATGCAACTAACGAGATAATAGCCATTTATCCCATAACGCCATCTTCGCCGATGGGCGAGATATCAGACGCGAAATCCGCTAACGGGATGAAGAACATATGGGGTACTGTCCCGGCGGTTGTCGAACTGCAGTCCGAGGGCGGCGCATCGGGCGCTTGCCACGGGGCTCTCACGACCGGGGCTTTGACCACCACTTTCACCGCTTCACAGGGGTTGCTTTTAATGATCCCCAACATGTACAAGATAGCCGGAGAACTGACCCCCACCGTGTTCCATATCGCCGCAAGATCACTGGCCTGCCAGGCGCTTTCCATTTTCGGTGACCATTCGGACGTTATGGCAACCCGCGCGACAGGTTGGGCACTCCTGGCAGCATCCAGTGTGCAGGAGACAATGGATTTCGCGCTCATAGCCCAGGCCGCCACACTTGAATCAAGGATACCTTTCCTGCATTTTTTCGAGGGTTTCCGGGTCTCCCACGAGATACAGAAGATCGAGGAGCTCACTTACGATGATATGAAGAAGATGATGGATGAAAAGTACATCCACCAGCACCGCAGGTGGGGGATGAATCCGGAACACCCGGTCATAAGGGGGACCTCTCAGAACCCCGATGTTTATTTCCAGGGCCGTGAATCGGTGAACAAATATTACCTGGAATGTCCCGGTATCGTCCAGAAAGCCATGGACAAGTTCGCGAAGATAACCGGAAGGCAGTACAATCTCTTTGACTACATAGGCGCTGAGGATGCCGACAGGGTGATAGTGATAATGGGTTCCGGCGGCGAGGCCGTGCATGAGACGGTGGATTATCTCACCGGGAAGGGCGAGAAAGTGGGCCTTGTCAAGGTCAGGCTTTACAGGCCATTTGATGCCAAGGCTTTCGTGAACGCCCTCCCCAAGACGGTTGAATCCATTGCCGTTCTTGACAGGACCAAAGAGCCGGGCAGTCTCGGAGAGCCTTTGTACGATGACGTCCGTACCGCTATCGGGGAGGCACTTGAAGAAGGATTCGCTCCTTTCAGGGGATACCCGAAGATCGTAGGCGGCCGCTACGGGCTGGGCTCGGCTGAATTCACACCCGCGATGATCAAGGCGGTATTGGACAATCTCAAGGAGAAAAAACCGAAGAACCATTTTACTGTGGGCATTGAGGATGATGTTACCAACACCAGCCTGGATTACGACCCGTCCTTCAGCACGGAGAGCGATGAGGTCTACCGCGCGATGTTCTACGGCCTGGGTTCGGATGGTACAGTGGGAGCGAACAAGAATTCCATCAAGATAATAGCCGAAAAGACCGATAACAACGCCCAGGGCTACTTCGTTTATGATTCGAAAAAGGCGGGCGCGGTGACCATATCGCACCTCCGTTTCGGCAAGACCCCGATCAGGAGTCCGTATCTTATAACCGAAGCTAATTTCCTGGCATGCCACAACTGGTCGTTCCTTGAGAAATACGACATGCTGAAGAACATCACGGAAGGCGGCACGTTTCTTCTGACCTCCCCCTACGGCAAGGATGCAGTATGGGAGAAGCTGCCCGCCAAGGTCCAGAAACAGATAGTCGAGAAAAAACTCGATTTTTACGTGATCGACGCTGTCAAGATAGCCAGGGACATAGGGCTGGGGCCGAGGATAAACACCATCATGCAGGCGGCGTTCTTCACCATCTCCAAGGTCATCGACGAAAAGACCGCGGTTAGCGCCATCAAGGAAGCGGTCAAGAAGTCCTACGGTTCCAAGGGCGAGAAGATAGTAGAGATGAACATCAAGGCCATAGACGAGGCGCTCAAGAACGTGCAACAGGTACCGGTGCCCGATAAGTTCTCCGGAAAAGTCGAGGAAAAACCAGTGGTGTCGGAAGACGCTCCCGATTTCGTGAAGGAGACCACGGCCAAGATGATCAAGGGCGAGGGAGGATCGATCAAGGTATCCGAGATGCCCGCCGACGGCACGTGGCCCACCGCCACGACCCAGTACGAAAAACGCAACATCGCCGTTAATATCCCCGTATGGAACCCGGAGACGTGCATACAGTGCGGTAAGTGCTCGATGCTCTGTCCCCATTCGGTCATACGGGCCAAGATATATAAAAAGGAACAGCTTGAGGATGCGCCTTCCTCGTTCAAGCACTCGGAAGTTAAACCCAAGCCAAAAGAGGGTTATGTCTACACCTTGCAGATAGCACCGGAAGATTGTACCGGTTGCGGTGTGTGCGTGGAGTATTGTCCCATGAAGGCCAAGGAAGCCATCAAGATGATGCCCAAGGAGCCTTTGAGGGAGCAGGAACGTGAGAACCTGGAATTTTTCCACAACCTGCCGGAAACCGACCCTTCACTTTTCAACAGGTACGTCATGAACGGCATACAGTTCGTTGATCCGCTTTTCGAATACTCGGGGGCATGCGCGGGTTGCGGGGAGACCGCTTACGTAAAACTCCTCACGCAGCTTTTCGGGGACAGGGCGTTGATAGCCAACGCGACGGGTTGTTCCTCCATTTACGGGGGGAACCTTCCGACCACTCCGTACTGCACCCGCCCCGACGGACGCGGACCGGCCTGGAACAACTCGCTTTTCGAGGATACGGCCGAGATCGCTTACGGGATGAGGCTCACTTCTGATAAATATACCGAATACGCTAATGAACTCGCCGACAGGATAATATCCAATAATTCCTGCAAGGATGAGATATTGAACCTGCTGAAGGAGGCTAAGGAAGCCGACCAGTCCTCTCAGGAAGGCATTGAAAAGCAGCGCTCGCGCGTCACAGAGCTCAAGGGAGCGCTTAAACAGTGCGATTGCCCGGATTGCAGGGAACTGCTGAGCGTTGCCGATTACCTCATCAACCGTTCTGTCTGGGGTGTCGGTGGTGACGGATGGGCGTATGACATAGGTTACGGCGGGCTTGACCACGTGATAGCATCCGGCAGGAACGTCAATCTGCTCGTTCTGGATACCGAGGTGTATTCCAATACCGGAGGCCAGGCTTCCAAGGCGACTCCCATGGGCGCTGTTGCCCGGTTCGCCGCCAGCGGTAAACCCATAGGAAAAAAGGACCTTGGTCTTATGGCCATGAGCTACGGGTATGTTTATGTGGCTAAGGTCGCTATAGGGGCCGATCCCATGCAGACCCTTAAAGCTTTCCGTGAAGCGGAAGCCTACGATGGTCCTTCGCTGGTGATAGCCTACTCCCACTGCATAGCGCACGGCTATAATCTCATCAAGGGTAACGAAGAACAGAAAAAGGCCGTCGCTTCGGGCCACTGGCCCCTTTTCAGATATAATCCCGATCTTTGCGGGGAGGGTAAGAACCCGCTCAGTCTGGACAGCAAGGAACCGAGCATCAAGCTTGAGGATTACATCTACAACGAGAACCGATATAATGTCCTCAAGAAAAAGGATCCGGAAAGGGCTAAGAAACTCCTGGAGGATGCCCAGCATCTTGTCAAGGAACATTACGCTCTGTATGAATACCTGGCTGAAAGGAAAAAGCCTTCACCTGAAAAAGAAGAGGTAAAGGCCTAGTTTACAGGGCTCTTTTGGCAGGGAAAAGAACCCCCCGTGATGCTTTTCGCGGGGGGTTCTTTATATATACCCCCACCCGTAATTAAGATATAAAAAAGCTAGTTGTAATAAATTATATATAGTTATATAATGGTGTGAATGTTAAGAGAATAAAATCCAAAAATTAACGAAAATTTAACCTAACATTATATATATATGAATAAAAAAATAAAGAAATTAATTTCTCTCCTTATACTTCCGGTACTGCTTTTGACCTCTGTGCCGTCGGGAGAGGTGTTTTCTCTTGAGCAAGCGCATAACACTAATTACCGCCAGGCGCAAAGAAGCGTATCCGGTCCGGTCGATGTCGACAAGATCCTTCTTCCCAGGCATCTTGGTTATATTGATTCAAGACATAAAGGCTCATCCGGGAAAGTGGTATTTCACATAAAGGACGCCCACTGTAATTATAATGCCCAGAAGAGCATTTACAGGATAATAGACTGGCTCGTGGATAACTACGGCGTCAAGCTGGTGAACCTTGAAGGTGCACGCGGTGAATACGATATGGGTATCCTCGAAAGGATCCGCGACCCATTCGTTAAACGCGATATCATAGAAAAATACACAAAACTGGGATTGATCAGCGCGGCCGAATCCTACCGCGCGTTCAATCCATCGGAAATAAACCTTGCCGGTGTCGAGAACGACGAGCTTTACCAGGAGAACCTAGATGTTTACATGACGGTGCTCGCTCACAGGGAAAGGATAGATTCGTTTTTGCTCCGCTCGAAAGAAGTTCTCGGTTCTCTCAAAGAAGAGCTTTTCAGTGCAAGGCTGAGACGCTTCCTGAAGAAGCAGCAACTTTTCGATTCGGGCAGTATCCTTCTTGAGGATTACGCGGAACATCTTCTTAGAATGGCAGAAGAGCTTTCCTATCCAGTTGAAAGGGTCCCGAACCTTGTTGCTTTGCACCGGGTTCTCGATCTTGAGAAGGACATCGATCTTGAGGGGGCCGTTCCCGAGAGGCAGAGACTCATAGAAGAGCTTACCGTCAGACTTTCGCGTTATGAGAGGGAGCGTCTTGCCTCTGTCACGGACGGATATGAGCGCGATCTGGTATCCCAAGCGGACCTTTACCTTTTCCTGAAAGTTAAAGCCCTCGAAACTGGCATGGATACAGAGCTGTACCGGCGGTTTTTCTCTTACTGTGATTATCTTTGCGAATATGAGGCCATCGAAGAGGAAGAGCTTATACGCGAGGTGCGCCTGCTTGAAGAGGACCTGGCCATATCCCTGGCGGGCAGCCCGGAACAGGAGGAGATACTCGGGTACATACGTCAGGTGAGGCTCCTGGAAAAATTGTTCTCGCTGGCCGTTAAGAGGGGTGAGCTGCATCTTGCAAAGAGGAAGATCGATATTAATGGCCTGTTAGCCGCTATCAAGGAGAACTCTCCGACATCCTTTCACGGCGCCCTGGAAGAGGACGCCCTGCATGTCTCTTACTGTTTCGAGAGTATGATGCTTTTCTATGCGCTCACCAGGAAGAGGGACGAGGTATTCGTTTATAATATCCGCGAGAACATGGTTTCCAACCGATGCGATTCCTGCGTGCTTGTAACAGGAGGGTTTCATTCCGATAATCTGGCCGAACACTTCAAGAAGAGCGGGATATCCCACGTGACCATAAGCCCGAGGTTCGTGAATGAACCGGGATATACATCCCCCTATATGGAGCTATTATCCGGCAGGGCCGATGTGGCCTCTCAAGGCGTCTTGTCCTTTCTTTCCTCGTCCATACAGATAAAGAGCCTCTGGAGCCCTCTGGGGGTTGATACGGACTTCGCGGCTACGCTTCTTTTGAGGCTGAACGCGGCGATCGACGCCGCCGTGGCGGAAGGCTCTGAAGGCATCCTTATCAAGCTCGGCGAGCACTCGGTCCTCCTTTTAAGGTCAATGGGATATAAGCCCGCGCCTGTGGTACCTGACGGTCAGGCGGCCGGGACGGACTACAGCACCATAAACATATCGGATATAATGGGCACTTCTTCCGGTAACTGCATAAAACGGATAAAGGGCTTCATGGAGCCGGAGGTGGATTTCTCGCCCGCAAAGGGATATACCGGCAACAAGAACATGGCCGACATAATCAAGGCGCTCGTCGCGCGTGAAGGCGCCAGTGCGATGGAGTTCACAGAAGGAGTGGCTCTCAAGAAAGCGTACCTCAGGACCTATGAGGGGCGCTTGGTCGAGCAGAAGCTTAAGGGTATAGGCGATGTCGACACCTTTGATTACGTTCTTGACGTGACATCCGGGGTCCTGACCTGCCAGTTCTCCTGCAGCAGGACATTCTCCGGGTACATGTCCAACCCTTCCGTGGTGAAAGGAAGGAACGAAAAATCATATCTGTGCAGGGTGCTCAGGCGTCTGTACCGCCCGGGGATATCCCCGGACGAACAGAGAGCGGCGCTCAGGGACCTGTTAGAAGAGCAGGAGGAATACGAACGCCGGGGCGAGTGCGGCTGGCAGTGGGTGATAGACACCGACGAGAACGGAGAGATAATCGCCGATAACAACCTGGGCTACGGCCTGAGGAGCTTGAGGATATTCGACAGGAAGAAACTCCCCGAGGGTATCACTCCCCAGAACCTCGAAGCCGACGCCGATAAGTACGGGAGCGAGGAAATGGTCCAGGAGATGCTTTTTGATATAAGCCCCATGAGCGGTGATAAGGTAAGGGTCAAGCTCATAAACAGCTGGGGCGCGCAGGAAGCGGCGTACAAGGACCCCCTGACGGGGCTTTTTAACAGGAGGTATTTCAAGCAGAAGGTCAACCCCCGCATGGAGACCATGAAAAGGGCGGCGATACTTTTCATTGACGCGGACAAGTTCAAGAGGTTCAATGATACTTACCCCGAAGGCCATGTTTTCGGTGACAGGGTGCTCAAAGCCATAGCCAACGCCATATTAAGGACCGTCCGCGGTTCAGATATAGTTTTCAGGTGGAGTGGGGAAGAGTTCATGGTGGTTATACCCGAAGCTTCCGAGGTCAACGCCAAGATAGTGGCCCGTAATATCCTGACCAATGTCAGTAAGCTCAGGCCTGAAGGGCTGAGGAGCGACGACTCCATATCGGTCACCATCGGCGTCAAGGGTATAGAGAAAAAGGACCTGGTGAACGTGCTCGATGCCATAGAGGAGGCGGATACTACAATGCTCGAAGCCAAGCAGCGTAATATGAGAGGAACGGTAATGATCTTCGGCGAGGATCTGCCCATACAGTACCGGGGCAAGGGCGCGAAAGCCGGGGAAGGTTCTTCGATAACCAAAGAGACCATAGTAAAGGACATAGACGATATTACGGGGCTGTACTTCCCGGCGCTTATGCGTAACCTGCAGGAATTCCTTATAAGCGAGATCGTGCCCGGAAAGTCCCAGGGATCCGGTCTGCATTCGATATTCATGGATCTTAATAATCCCGACTCCATGGGCGAAAAACTCCAGCGCCTGGAAGCTTTCGGAACGGTGCTTGTTGAAAGACGCGCCAGGAAATCCAGTGAAATGGTGCAGTTCATAGCCCGTAAACACATGAGGAAACTTTATCTGTCGTTTTACCGGGTAAGGGAGAGAATGTTCCACGTGGTGGGTGATTCACCTGCCACTAAGAGGGTGCGCAACGCCATTGAATCTGTCGAGAAGATAATGGACCTCACCTTCAAGTATCTTACCGAAGAGGATTTCATGGAGCTGGGGATACTGGATGAGATCAAAAAGAGCAAGGTAGCAGAGGAAAGTCCCTCTACAAAGACCGAGAAGTATCCCAAGGCAAAAGAGAATGGGGAAGCACTGCTTTTAAAGAACGTCCTGGAGAGGCTCGAGGCGCTTTTCAAAGAGGAACGCAGCAAAAATTTCAGTGAGAGAGTAATGAGCGAAGACGATTTCTCGGAGACCGCCAGGGACGTGCTGGATACGGACATGTACGCGGGAAGTGATCGTCCCAAAGACGCCACGGAGCGCAAAAATAACATGGACCTTTTATCCATGTGGCTTTCCAAGCTGATGATGGGCACACTGCGTTTTCCCGGGGAGACCAGGGTTATAGTCTACCCGGTGTATGATCAGACAGCTCTTGCCAAACAGACGCAGATGGCCAGTGAGCTCAGAAGAAGGATCTCCAAAGGGGATTACGGCTTCAAGATAGTTGCCTTGCCTTATCTTGCGGGTGACCAGAGCATGGACCAGGCCCTGGAGAAGATGGAGCGCCTGGTGAATGAGGACAGCACGGCTCAGGCTCTGATATACGCCGGGGAGGATTTTTACGCTTTGAACAATCAAAAGCTTCGAAAAAAATACGGTAACCGCGTGTTTTGCCTCCAGGAGCAGGGAGAGTCGGAAGACGGGGTGTATACATTCGTACCTTTTTACCTGCGTGCGACGTTATCTCTTGCGGTCATGGATTATTTCGACCCCAGGCAGGATATGAACAAGGAACACAAGACCCGGCTCAAGGACATGATAGCCGCGATCATCGGCATGATCACCGGGGATACCGATACCATGGACGCTTTCAGGCAGGCCCCGGGCAGGCTTATCAACGGTCTAATAGTTCTTAGGCCCTCAAGGCCCATATCATGGGAGGAGCTCGATGAGAAGATGCGCTCTTCCGAGCAGTTCCTGCATTCACTCTGATCGGTACGTTATCTATTTCTTGACTATCACGCCGGCTTTCCTACAATATACAAACATGAAGTATACCGGCTGGACGCTATTATAAAGAACGTGAAAATACTTATGGGGATAATGCGATCATGAAGAGCATTCTGAAAAGACCTCCTTGGATAAGAAGCAGTTTATCCTGGGATGATTCATTCAGCGATGTCCGCACGCTTGTAAAGGAGCTGGGGCTTAACACCGTTTGCGTTGAAGCGGCCTGTCCGAACAGATGCCAGTGCTGGTCGGATGGACATGTGACTTTCATGGTGCTGGGAAGGGTATGTACCAGGGGGTGCCTGTTCTGCAACGTAGAAAAGGGCACACCCGTACCGCCGGATGCTGCGGAGGCGGCAAATATCGCCATAGCCGCGAAAAAGCTCAACGCGCGTTATGTGGTCATAACATCCGTCACGCGCGATGATCTTCCCGACAGGGGAGCGGGACATTTTGTTTCAATAGTCAGGCAGCTCAAGTCTTCCCTCCCCGGGACGGCAGTTGAACTGCTCATTCCCGACCTCGATGCCCGGGAAGAGCTCATCGCAAGAACCACCCGTTCCGGAGCGGAGGTTATAGGGCATAACATCGAGATGCCGGAGAGACTTTATTCCCGGATGCGTCCGGGGGCGGACTACCATAGGTCTCTCCGGACCATTCGCACTATAGCAGAGCTGCGCGAGAGGGGGCAGAAGGTGTTAGTCAAATCCGCCCTGATGCTCGGCCTGGGGGAGCGCCCGGAAGAGGTTCTCCAGACCCTCCGGGACCTTAAGGAAGCGGGGGTGGACATAGTTTATATCGGGCAGTATTTAAGCCCTTCCGCGGATCACTGGCCCATCGAAAAGTATTATACTCCCGAACAGTTCGAGTCCTTGAAAGAAGAATGCTTCGGCATGGGGTTCAGGTCGGTCTTGTCCGGCCCCATGGTAAGAAGTTCTTACAAGGCGGCTGAGGCTTACCGCTCAGCGCTGGATAAGAGCTAACTTCCTGCTTTTATATCTTTTACCCTGCGCATATGATTTCTTGACAAGTCACGTATATATTTTATAATGAGAGCAAGTGCGACTGGCGTTTTGGCCTGCAGATACATCTCAACCCTGGTTCCGCCATGGGACCATGCAGGTCAGGCCGCGTTTTCCGTTTACGCGGTCCAGTGGGAAACCACAAGGGAGCGTGGTACCAAATAACCGCACGCCTGGGTTATTGGTTCTTCTTGAATAATCCTGTAAAAAGCTGTTCACATGTCAGAGAATAACACTGATCTCAAGTTCACGCCTCTTTACCAAAAGCATGTTGAAGAAGGCGCACGGATGGTGCCTTTCTCGGGCTGGAAGATGCCCGTTCAGTATTCGGGTATCATCGAGGAACATCTCCATACCCGCTCCAGGGCGGGCCTTTTCGATATCTGCCACATGGGGGAATTCTTCCTTAAAGGGCCTTCTTCGGAAGAAGACCTTGAGAGGATAGTTACCTGCCAGATAAGCGGATCCCCCGAAGGTAAATGCCATTACGGCTTCATGCTGAACGAAAAAGGCGGGATAGTGGATGACCTTATCGTTTACAAGATATCCCCTGAAGAGTACATGCTGGTGGTGAACGCCGGTACCGTGGATAAGGACGCCGAATGGATAAAAGCGAACATATCCGGCGATACCTTTTTTATCGATGATTCCGACAATATCGCCAAACTCGACCTGCAGGGTCCCACCAGCGGGAAGGTGGTCACCTCTCTCTGCGGGGAGGAAGTTGTGCTTTCGCTGAAAAGGTTCTGCTTCGTGAAGACAGTTATAGATGAGGTCAAGGTGATCCTCAGCCGCACCGGGTACACCGGGGAGCTGGGGTATGAGCTTTTCTTCCCGGTATCACAGGCGGAAAGGCTCTGGGATATGATACTTTCCCGCGAAGGGGTAAAACCAGTCGGCCTGGGCGCCCGCGACACGCTCCGCCTCGAGATGGGATACTCGCTTTACGGAAGCGATATAGACGAAGAACATACTCCGCTGGAAGCGGGGCTTGAGAGGTTCATTCACATGGAAAAGGATTTCATAGGAAAGGACGCACTGATCCGGCAGAAGAAAGAGGCCCTGCCAAGGGTTCTCAAGGGATTCGTCTGCGAAGGCAGGAGGAGCGCTAGGAGCCATTTCGGGGTGTTTTTCGACGGTGAAGAGGTGGGCACTGTTACCAGCGGCGCTTTTTCCCCGTGCCTGAAAGTGGGTATAGGCATGTGTTATCTTGATCCCGGGCACGCTGTTAGCGGCAATCACATCACGCTCAGCGATGGAAGGATCGAGATAGGCGGCAGGTTAACGGATGTCCCGTTCTTGAATCCCCGCACGGGTGGCCTTCAGGATAAAGCGATAGCCCATAAAAGCAAAAAGGAGGAGAGATGATTCCGGATGATCTGAAATATACCAGAGAACATGAATGGGTCAAAATAGAGGGCGGCGAAGCCGTTTTCGGTATCACCGATCACGCCCAGGAGGCGCTCGGGGACATTACTTTCGTAGAACTGCCCCGGAAAGAGGATGATGTCAAACAGACCGACAGTATCGCCACCATCGAATCGGTGAAAGCGGCCAGCGATGTTTACGCGCCTCTTTCAGGGAAGGTTATAGATATCAACGAGTCTCTGCAGGAGAGCCCCGAGGCCATAAATTCCTCACCTTATGAAGAAGGGTGGATCTGCCGGGTCAGCATCGCAGATCCCGAGGAAGAGGATAACCTTATGTCGGCCGGAGAATACAAAAAGTACCTTGACGAGAATCAGTAATGAGTTATATTCCACACACACCAGTAGATAAAAGGGACATGCTCAAGGCCATCGGCATCGAGACCGGTGTGATGGACGACCTCTTCAGATGCATACCCAAAGATCTGAGGGCGAGCTCGTTCGACCTTCCCGACGGCAAGTCGGAGATGGAGGTGGAGAATTACCTGCGCGGACTGGCATCGAAGAACGCGACCGATATGGTGACTTTCGTGGGGGGAGGGTTCTACGACCATTATATACCCGCTGCGGTCGACGCCCTTGTTTCGCGGTCGGAATTCTACACCGCTTACACGCCTTACCAGCCCGAGGCATCACAGGGTACCCTCCAGGCCATCTATGAGTACCAGAGCTGCATATCGCGTCTGACAGAAATGGACGTCGCGAACGCTTCACTGTATGACGGGGGGACCGCTTTGTATGAGGCCGCGATGATGGCGATCCGCATTACCGGCAGGAACAAGATAATCATGGATGGGGGGGTAAGCCCCATCTACCGCAAGATGATGTACTGTTATACGAGCAACCTTTCCATCGAGTTCGTTGAAACTCCCCTGGTGCACGGTCATAGTTACAGGGACGAGATAGACAAGTATCTGGATGATAAGACCGCGGCCGTTATCCTGCAGAACCCCAACTTCTTCGGGGCGATCGACGACCACAGCGATATCACGGAAAAATGTCACAAGGTGGGCGCCCTCGTAATAGAAAGCGTGTATCCCATTTCCCTGGGCATCCTCAAGACCCCCAGGGAGATGGACGCGGACATCGTTACTGGGGAAGGGCAGAGCCTGGGGATACCACTTTCGTTCGGCGGGCCGTATCTCGGTTTTATGGCGACGAAGAAGGAATACGTCAGGAAAATGCCCGGTCGGGTCGTGGGTGCTACAGTAGACGATAAGGGCCGAAGAGGTTTTGTGCTTACCCTGCAGGCGAGGGAGCAGCATATACGCAGGGAGAAAGCCACCTCCAATATTTGTTCGAACGAGGCCTTATGCGCTTTGAGGTCGCTCATATACATGTCCCTTGTCGGCAAGGAGGGGCTTAAGCAGGTCGCCGAGCTCTGCATGGACAAAGCCGAGTACGCTAAACAGAGGCTGGAAGGGATAAAAGACGTCGAGGTCAAGAGAAGCTGGCCCACTTTTAATGAATTCGTCATAAAGATACCCAAAGACCCCAACGAGGTCATAGGCAAGCTCATAGATAAGGGTATCGCGGCGGGTTTTCCGCTGGGAAGGTATTACGAGGACATGCAGAACTATATGCTGATAGCGGTTACCGAGAAAAGGACCAAGCAGCAGATCGCCATATTCGCCGATGCCCTGGAGGCAGCCTTATGGAGCTGATATTCGAAAGATCAAAAGAGGGACGCACGGGAGTATCGCTGCCTTCGAGCGATGTTCCCACACGGGTCAAGGTGGACGAGAGGTTCACCAGGGAAAAGGACGCGGAGCTTCCCTGTGTATCCGAGCCCCAGGTAGTGCGCCACTTCACGAACCTTTCCAAGATGAATTTCGGGGTGGATTCCCATTTTTATCCGCTGGGGTCATGCACGATGAAGTACAACCCCAAGTTCACTGAAAAGATAGCCTCGCTTGAAGAATTCACTTCCCTGCATCCTTTACAGCCCCAGCTTATAAAGGGGGGCATGCTCACGCAGGGGGCTCTGGAGATAATAAGCAACCTGGAGAACGCGCTCTGTGAGATAACCGGGATGGACGAGTTCACGACCCATCCCATGGCAGGTGCCCACGGTGAGCTTACCGGTATAATGATAATCGCCGCGTACCACAGGCACCTCGGCAATAACAGGAAATACGTGCTCATACCCGATTCGGGCCACGGGACCAACCCCGCCACGGCGGCTATAGCCGGATACGAGGTAAAACCGGTCCCCTCCGATGAAAAAGGGATAATGTCGCTTTCCGAGTTCAAGAGAATGCTTACCGGTGAGGTCGCCGCGGTGATGCTCACCTGCCCGAATACGGCGGGTGTTTTCAATCCCCATATAAAAGAGATCACCGATATCGCTCACGAAGCCGGCGCCCTGATGTATTATGACGGGGCTAACCTGAACGCCATACTTGGCAAGGCACGGCCCGGCGACCTGGGTTTCGATGTCGTGCATCTTAATCTGCACAAGACGTTCGCCACCCCCCACGGTGGCGGCGGGCCCGGATCAGGGCCGGTGGGCGTCAAGGAACACCTGGCGCCGTTTCTGCCTACTTCGCGCGTGATCAAGAGAAAGGACGGCACTTTCGCGCTTGATTACGACAGGCCTTTATCCATAGGCTATATATCGCCGTTTTACGGTAATTTCGCGGTAATGCTGAAGGCGTACGCGTACATACTCCTTCTGGGAAGGGAGGGACTCATTGAGGTCAGTGAGAATGCCGCGCTTAATGCCAATTACCTGCTCAGCAAGCTCACGCAGAAGTACCAGATACCTTATCAGGAAGGATGCCTGCATGAGTTCGTTGTCTCTGCTTCGCGCCAGGCGGAAAAAGGCGTGAGGGCGCTGGATATAGCCAAGGCCCTTATCGACGAGGGCATACATCCGCCGACGGTGTATTTTCCCCTGATCGTCAAGGAAGCGATGATGATCGAACCCACAGAGACCGAATCCAAGGAGACCCTGGACAGGTTCATCGAGGTCATGCTGCGCCTGGCGGATTTGGCCGAGCGGGACCCGGCATCTTTCAAACAATATCCCGCCACGACACCGGTCGGTCGTTTGAACGAAGTGAAGGCAGCCAAGGACATGGACCTCTGTTTTGATCCGGACCGCAAAGAAAAATGAAGATCGTAAATTTTCGCTGCGATACCCCCGAAGAGAACATCGCCCTGGACGAAATGCTTCTTCTTCAGGCCGAAGAGGGTAAAGCCGGACCCTCCTTAAGGCTCTGGCAGTCGGATGAATATTTCGTTGTGGTGGGAAGGTCCGGCCGGATCCGTCAGGAATGCGAGCTTGATAACTGCCAGAGGGACAAGGTCAAGATCATTCGGCGCACTTCCGGGGGAGGAAGCGTGCTTCAGGGGCCGGGGTGCCTGAACTTCTCACTGGTTTTGCCATACTCCTTTCAGGAGGAATATAATGATATCAATTCTTCTTACCGTGTTGTCCTGGGCCGGATCGCTGATAAGTTCCGGCTAAAGGGTCTTGACATCCAGTTCATGCCGCTCTGCGACCTCGCACTGGGCGGCAGGAAGGTCTCGGGTAACGCCCAGGCGCGGAAGAAGATATTTTTTCTGATCCACGGCACTTTTTTATATGGCCTTGATACTTCAAGGGTCAGTTCCTATCTAAAGCATCCACTGAGGGAACCTTCTTACAGAGAGAGAAGGGCGCATGATGAATTTCTTGTAAATGTGCCCGTAGGGCCCGGTGAAGCGGCTGAAGTGATAAAAAGCGCCTTCAGTCCCTTTGGGGGCACCCACAAGCTAAGTGAACAGGACGAAAAAGAGCTCAGGTGCCTGGCAAAAGAGAAATATTCGCTCAGAGAATGGAATTACGCGTTCTGATCTAGTCCTGGACCCGGTCTATGTACTTTCCCGTTTCAGTATCAACCTCGACGACGTCGCCTTCTTCGATGAACTGGGGAGTGTCTATCTCCATGCCGTTCTCCAGGGTCACCTGCTTGTAGGTGGTAACATCCTGGCCGTGGAGACCGGGCGGGGCGGTCCTTACCTTGAGGCGTATCCTTCCGGGGAATATGACATCTATGGGGCGGCCTTCATATATACTTACCTGGTATTTCTCGTTCTCCTTCAGAAAGACGGCCTTGTCCCCGATGATGTCGGAGCTTACCTCGTAGTTCTCGTAAGTTTCCTCGTCTATGAAGAAATAACTGTTGCCGTCGGTATACGAATAAAGGGCCTTGTGGTTCTTTACGTCGGCTTCTTCAAGTTTGTCTTCCTGCTGGTAAGTGTGTTCCATGTATTTGCCTTCGAGAATGTCGCGCATCTTGAGGTTCACCGTTTTATGGACTTTTGCGGACCCCTTGACCTCGACCTCCTCGACCTTGTAGATCCTGCCCTCTATCAAAAGGAGATTGCCGACTTTGACATCTGCTGCCTGTTTCATGATGAGCTCCTTCCCCTGGCGGCTAATCGATTATGACCACATCGCTTTTTATGCTGCCGAAGATCATGTTCTCGGCCTTTACCAGCGCTGAGCTGCTCAGTGAGCTTAAAGTGATCCTGGTCTTTTCCTCGCCCTCAGCGTCGAAGAAAATGCCCACGCGGGTCGTGTCCGTCTGCCGGGGCAGGCCGATGACCACGATATAACCACGTTCTCTGTCCAACTGGTATATCTTGAGGCCCTGGGATTTTATCAGCGATTCGACGTTCCCGAAAGCCTCTTGGTAAGGGAGAGCGTATAGGCGGCTGCTTCCTTTTGACCTGGCTTTTTGCAGGTCTCTGGGCCCCTGGCCCATGAACGTTCCTATATCCGTTTGTATGCTGGAACAACCGGATGTGATGAGCGCGGCCAGTAAAACCGCCAGTAGAGTTCTTTTCATAGAAAACCTTTCTTTTTTGGGTGTGCAACCTGCCGTATCACAATTATATAATCAAAGGCCGTAAAAGACAAGTGTGCTACTTCCTTACCAGCGAGGCGGCCTGGTGCGCCGCCCGTATCGGTTCGGGTATCTTATATCTCGGCGAACAGGAAAGTATCATCTCTACCGACGTATTTATGTCGCTTAAGTTCCCCGGTGAAACATAGACGGGTTTGGTTGCCCTGCGTGTGCGCAGAACCGCCCCAAGGGGGGTGCCGTCGGTATCGGTAATGATCGAACGGTCGCCTCTTTCAGTTCCGGGTGGCGTGAAATCGCCGTAAAGGTGGCTCTTGGCGGAGCCTATGCTGGGTTTACCAATTATAACCCCCATGTGCGAAGCAAGTCCGGTTCTGCGCGGATGTGCCAGGCCCTGTCCGTCGAAGATGAATAGATCAGGCTCGACACTGAGAGTCTCCAGGCATTCCAGTATGACGGGGCCTTCTCTGAAGGTGAGTAGCCCCGGGACGTAGGGGAAAGATGTCTTCCGTTTCCGAGTGACCTGCTCGAGTTTTTCCAATCCGGGATAGGAGAGCACCACGATCGCCGCTTTGGAGAAACCCTCTTTGACCGAAACATCCACTCCCGCTATCAGGTGGATCTTGTCCATTTCCAGCGGTTTCAGTAGTATCCGATCGCGTATTTTCTTCTGGATCAGTACCGCTTCCTTGGGGGATACGTCCCATTTATGAAGATCAGTGTATCGCATGACGGTAAACTTATTGTATTTGACACCCTAACCACAATATTATAACATATAGAGTCAAATTTTAACTTTTTATAGGTGGTTTACCCCAAAAAAGAAAGGCCGGATCGATATGAAAGCTGAATATAAAGAACTATTGCTTGATAAATGCGGCGAAGAGAACTTCAGGAAACTGGAGGAGCTTGATAACCCGAAAATGCACGAATTTGTGGCTAAATACGTGGAACTTTGCCAGCCCGATTCGGTCTTCGTGAGGACTGATTCTCCCGAGGACGCCGAGTACCTTCGTAATCGCGCGATCCAGCTGGGAGAGGAGAAGAAGCTGTCCACCGAAGGTCATACCGTTCATTTCGACGGATATTTCGATCAAGCGAGGGACAAGGCCAACACGAAATACCTGTTGAGGCCTGATGAGGTGCTGGGTTCGGACATCAAGTCAGAAGACCGGGAAAAGGGCCTTAAAGAGGTGCACGAGCTTTTAAAGGGGTCCATGAAAGGTAAGCAGATGTATGTCGGTTTCTTCTGCCTGGGGCCGACCGATTCGGTATTTTCCATCTCGGCAGTACAGATAACCGATTCGACCTATGTAGCGCATTCGGAAAGCATCTTGTACCGGAGCGGTTATGAACAGTTCCGTAAGCTGGGAGATTCCGGCAGGTTCTTCCGCTTTCTGCACAGTGCCGGCAAGCTTGAGGACGGGGTCAGCAAGGACGTATATAACCGACGCGTTTACATAGACCTTTCGGAGGAAATGGTCTACAGCACCAACACACAGTACGCGGGTAACACGGTCGGTCTTAAGAAACTGGCCATGCGGCTTGCCATAAAAAGGGCCTCCGAGGAAGGGTGGCTCACCGAACACATGTTCGTTATGGGCGTCTACGGACCCGACAGGAAAAGACTCACTTACTTCACAGGCTCCTTCCCGAGCGCCTGTGGCAAGACCGCGACGGCCATGCTTGAGGGCGAACGCATCATCGGCGATGATATCGCTTATATCCGTAACGTTGAGGGCAAAATACGGTCGGTGAACGTGGAAAAGGGGATTTTCGGCATAATCCAGGACGTCAGCAGGAAGAACGACCCGGCGATATTCGAGGCTCTTACCTCCCCGGGGGAGATCATCTTCTCCAACGTACTGGTCGATAACAACAACGATCCGAGATGGCTGGGCGACGGGCGGCCCGCTCCCGAAGAAGGCGTCAACTTCTCCGGCGAATGGTTCCAGGGAAAGAAGGGTCCCGATGACAGGCAGGTGCCCTACGCTCACAAGAACGCCCGTTATACCATAAGGATAGGCGAACTGAACAACTGTGATGAAAATATTGAAAATCCCGAAGGCGTGGAAGTCGGGGGGATAATATACGGCGGGAGGGATTCCGATACCAATATGCCCGTGGAACAGTCATTTAACTGGGAGCACGGTATACTCACCCAGGCGGCGACCATAGAATCCGAGACCACTGCCGCGACGCTGGGCCAGGAGGGCGTACGAAAGTTCAACCTCATGGCCAACCTTGACTTTTTGTCGATACCGATAGGCAGGTATATACAGAACAACCTCGATATAGTCAAGGGGGTCGAGAATCCTCCTCTTATTTTCCATGTTAATTATTTCCTCAAGGGCAAGGACGGTAAGTACCTTAACAGCATAAAGGACAAGCATGTCTGGGTCAAATGGATGGAACTGCGCGTCAATGGCGAAGCCGAGGCGATAAAAACCCCGTGCGGATACATCCCCAGATACGAGGACCTTCTCGGGCTGTTCAAGGAAGTTATCGGCGATGATTACACCAAGGCCCAGTACGAAGAGCAGTTCACCCTGAGGATACCGGAACGCCTGGCCAAGAAGGAAAGAATAATGAACATATATCACACGAAAGTCTTCGATACCCCGCATATCTTCTTGAAGACCATGGAGGAGCAGAAGAAGAGACTGGAGGAATGCAGGAAAAAGCACGGCGATTATGTCTCGCCTTTCGTGTTCGAGAAGAAGAGCGAATCACAGTAACAAAGGAGACGAGTATGGAAACTGCGAAAACACTGCTTAAGATGGACTTGGCCGGAGTGCCCCTTTTCAAGGAGGGTAAGGTCCGTAACGTGTATGATCTGGGGGATGAACTGCTTTTCGTGGTAACCGACAGGATATCCGCTTTCGACGTGATCATGTCAAACGGTATACCGGAGAAGGGAAAGGTCCTTAACATGATATCGGCCTTCTGGTTCGATTTTACAAGGGATATCATGGACAACCATATGATCACCGTTGACGTGGACAGTATCATTGAACAGAAGAAGGAACTCGCCTCTTACAGGGAAGACCTCGCGGGAAGGTCCATGCTCGTCAGAAAAGCTGAACCGGTACCGGTCGAATGCATCGTAAGGGGTTATATCTCAGGTTCCGGATGGAAAGATTACCAGAAGACGGGCGAGGTTTCCGGGATAAAGCTGCCCGAAGGGCTTCGCCTCAGCGATAAACTTGAGCGACCCATATTCACTCCTTCCACAAAAGCCGAGTCCGGGCACGACGAGAACATTTCACAGGATGAGATGAAAGAGACTGTCGGCGAAGAGGTCTTTGAGCTTCTCAAGCGGAAGAGCATAGAGATCTATACCAAGGCCAGCGAATACGCCCGCGAAAAGGGCATCATAATAGCCGATACCAAGTTCGAGTTCGGCCGGATAGGTGATAAGATCATCCTTATGGATGAAGCGCTCACGCCGGATTCCTCCAGGTTCTGGCCCGTGGATGACTACCAGCCGGGAAGACCCCAGAAGAGTTTCGATAAACAGTTCGTGAGGGATTATCTTGAGACCATAGACTGGGATAAAACCCCTCCGGGGCCTGAACTTCCGGATGAGATAGTCACCAGGACACGCGAGAAATACATTCAGGCTTACAAGATACTTACCGGCAAAGATTTACAGTAGATGAAACCCCGCGTACTCAAGATCGATCCACGGAAAATAGACCTTTCTCTTATAAAAGAGGCCGCACGGGTCATTACCGGCAGGGGGCTTGTCGCGTTCCCGACCGAGACCGTGTACGGTCTCGGCGCCAACGCGCTCGATCCTGACGCGGTAACAGGCATATTCGAAGCGAAAAGACGCCCTCTTGACGACCCGCTTATCGTGCATATATCGCGCATGGAGGAGGTTCACGAATTATCCGGGGAAATCCCCGCCAGAGCGGAAAAACTCCTTGGACGGTTCTGGCCCGGTCCGCTTACCGTAGTCCTCAGAAAATCCGAAAAGGTGCCGGATATAGTCACGACCGGGCTCGAGACGGTCGCGATACGCATGCCCTCCAATCCCATCGCCAGGAAACTCATAGAAGTGGCGGCAGTGCCGATAGCCGCGCCTTCGGCTAACCTGTTCGGACGTCCCTCCCCGACAAGCGCCTCCCATGTCATCGAGGACCTCCGGGGACGCATAGACCTGGTGCTTGACGGGGGAAAGACGGATATTGGGGTCGAATCCACCGTAGTCGAGTTCATGGAAGATGAGGTGCTGCTCTTGAGACCCGGCGGGATAGACCTTGAAGACATCCGCGACGTATTGGGCGATACGGAGGTAACCGTAGGAGCCGGCGACGAGGAGAGTACGCCGGGAAAGTATCCCCAGCATTATTCACCACGGGCCGCGGTGCGCGTGGTGGAGCCAGGCTCCCGCCAGTTGGACAGGGCCCTCGAGGCTTTATCCCGGGCGAGATCGGGCGGTAAAAGGGTCGGCGTCATGGCCCTTGCCGAACACGCCGGAGACTTTGGACCGTTCGATGTCAAGGTTCTGGGACCCCGGGATGAGCCGCGCGTCTGCGCTTCCAGGCTTTTCCACATACTTAGGGAATTCGACGCGGAAAAAGTGGATGTTATCGTGGCTGAAGGTATTTCCGAAAAGGGTCTGGGAAGAGCCGTAATGAACAGGCTGCGTAAAGCTGCGGGGCCGGATCTCTCCCGATAGAAGTGGTCAATCCTCCTCCGGCAGGAACTTCCCGGCCAGGTATTCCTGGAGTCGGCCGTTCCCGGCCAGGTCATCATAACTGAATATCACTATGCCTCCGGGGGAAAGCCCGAGAAGAAGGCCTATTTCCTCCTCGATCAGTTCCGGTTCCTGCTTCAGAAGATAAGCGCCTACCCCCATGTGGACCTCTTTCTCGAATCCCGGAAGAAGCAGGCTCTTTGCGTTAAGCTTCAATAGATCGAGGTCGTCTGTATAGTTCATGGCGACCACGTAATCGGCGTAACCCTCCTGGAGCCAGACCGTCCAGTCCTGAAGCGTTACAAGGTAAGTCCTTTCCATGGAGGGAACTATGGTGCAGGATATCTCCAGAAGAGGGGAGACTTCCTTTACTGCCCGGGAAATATCCCCGACCAGGGCGGTTACCTGGTCCCTGCGCCAGTCATCCCATTTTTTGAAGTTCTGACGACTTCCTTCCATCTTACTGGCGTCCAGACCCGTCTTGTCCCTGAAGTTCCGCAGGTTCCTTTCGGTGTAACCGTAGGATATACCGTGGGAGGTGAACCTTGATCCCGGGACGAAAGGAACTATCACAGGATACCTTATGTAATCGAGATGAAGACCCGCCAGGAGCGGGTATCTGCGGACGATCTCTACCGCTATATCCTCGAGGTAGGCGCGTACGCGCTCGTCCCCCGGTTCCAGGAAAAGCTGGTTCTCGCGGATATAATAATCGTCGAGCCGGTCCTTTTTACGTCCTTTTAAGGATGTCCTCCCATGCTGGTCGACCGTTATGACGTCTTTTCCGAATCTTTTGATGATGTTGGCCTCATCGTTGTGAGCGATGCTCAGGAGGTTGATCCACGCATGCACCCTGAGGCCTTTTTCCCGGGCTTCTCTTAGAATATAATCAACCGGATCGGTACCCGCCTGAAGGACCATTTTCTCGTAGGAGCTTCTATCGGTTATATCGGAGTCGTAATAAGCTTTATCGGCCCTGTATATCTGAAGGTAAATATCCTTCACACCCGTCTTGAGGCAGGTCCGGAGGAGGCGGTCGGCGCTTTCTCTGGAAAAAAGCACTTTTTCCGGCGAGAAAACGGTTATCCATACCCCCAGACGGGGAAGGTCTTCCTGAGCCCGATCCCCCCGGCAGTTCGATCCTCCCGAGAATACGAGGATGATGGACAGCAATATATAAAGTGTCTTTCGCATCTAAATTAGTATAGTGCTTCTTACTGACAAAATCAATACCAATAACATAGCCGTTTTTAGATTTTGATTTAGGCGGTATTGCTGTGTATAATAGCAACAAAATAAATATCAACCGGAAGGATGGGATCATGCTCTCAAGAGCCGAGAAAAAGCTCATAGAAAAGGGCGTCACCGTTTCGCGCTCCAAAATGTACAAGCAGGACAAGATATGGTCCAGGTACAGCAACGACAAGGTGGATATAGGCGAGCAGCTTGCCAGGGTCATAAGAACGCTCAGCAAGGAATTCGCCCTTAACAAGGATCTCCGAGCTCTTTCGATCGGTTCAAGCGACGAGCCCCAGTTCAGGATACTTGAGACCGCTTTCAGGGGAGGCCTTTACCTGTTCGATCTTGAACAGGCCGCTCTTGACCTTGTCACCGAACGCGTGATCCGTCAGAACACCGATCACGTAACCACTATACTTGACGATTACAACAAGGTCTTTACAAGCCCTGCCAGGACGGACAGTTTCCTTAAGAACAGGCTCGGCGGAGGCAGGGTGAATCTGATCACCATGCACCACTCTCTCTATTACTGTCAGGAAGAGAAATGGCACGTTATCATGGAGAACCTTTACCGGAAGATACTCGCCCCGAAAGGAGCCATGCACCTTGTGCTCATGTCCGCCGGATGTACTGACAGGGATTCAACTACCTGGCTGTACGACCATTTCGCGGGCAAGTTCTTCGGCCACAAGAACGACCAGGACCTCATCAAGTTCAAGAAAGAGCTCGGCAAAAACCCGGTCTTCAGCAAGGCCCAGATACTTTCAAGGACGAACCGCGTGAAATTCTTCGTCGATGATTTTGAAAAGTTCATGGCGGTCGTGTGGATGATACTTCTGTATCCTAACGTTCACAGATACACCAGACCCCAGAGGGAAGAGATCGCTCTGTACGTTTACGAGAACTTCTGGAAGAGGAAGAGACCTCTCATACAGGTTCAGGATCATCTGGCGATATACAAGGGGCTGACCATCAAAGGTCTGGTATGAGGACTGTTAAGGAGCATGCCGATGAAGACCGTTATCATGAGACTCTTCAAGCTTGAAGAGAATAACACCACCATAAAGACCGAAGTGATCTCGGGCGTCACGACCTTCATGACCATGGCGTATATCATATTCGTCCAGCCCGCGATATTATCGCAGTGCGGGATGGATTTCGGGGCTGTGATGACAGCTACCTGTCTTGCAAGCGCCCTTGCGTGTTTTCTGATGGCGTTCTTGGCCAACTACCCGATAGCCCTGGCTCCCGCTATGGGCCATAACGTGTATTTCGCGTTCGTGGCATGTCCGATAATAGCCTCCATATTAGGCGCCGATCCGGCCGTTGAACCTTGGCAGGTGGCCCTAGGGGCGATATTCATCTCCGGTGTTCTTTTCATCATTTTTTCTTTCTTCGGTATCAGGGAGAGAATAATCAGCGCCGTCCCGGTCTCGCTCCGTAACGGTATCGCCGTGGGTATAGGGCTTCTGATAGCGCTGGTGGGCTTCGAGTGGTCCGGGGTGACCATCGCGCATCCGGTGACCTACGTAACCCTGGGCAAGCTCAACACGCCTCCGGTACTCCTTTCGCTTTTCGGGCTTGCGGTGATATCGGTTCTTCTCGCAAGGCGGGTAACCGGCGCTATCCTGATAGGGATAGTAACAACGGCCGTAGTGGGCATCTTAACAGGTATAATCGATTACCAGGGGCTTACGAGCACGATCCCTTCACTTGAGCCGACCTTTCTCAGGCTGAGTTTCAAGGGGGCGCTCAGCATGGGTTTTTTCGAACTTATATTCGTTTTCTTTTTTCTGGACCTTTTTGACACGGTGGGGACGCTTATAGGTGTCGGGGAAAAAGCCGGTTTCATGAAGGGGAACGAATTTCCCAGGGTGAAACAGGCCCTCTTCTCGGATGCCACGGCCACTGTTGCCGGTTCCATGCTGGGGACCTCAACGGTCACAAGTTATATCGAGAGCGCAGCTGGTGTTTCCCAGGGGGGAAGGACGGGTCTTTCCAACATAGTAACGGGTCTATTGATGATAGCGGCGCTTTTCTTCAAACCCATAGTCTCCATGATAGGGGGAGGGTATGAACTTTCAAAAGGGGTCTACCTCTATCCGGTCATCGCGCCCGCGCTTATAATCGTGGGCTGCATGATGATAAGCTGCGTGAAGAAAATAGACTGGGAAGATTACACCGAAGCCATTCCCGCGTTCCTTACGATCACCGTAATGCCTTTCTGCGGCTTCAGCATAACAGAAGGTATTTCTTTCGGGTTCATTTCATACCTTCTGCTCAAGGGCTTTACCGGAAGGATAAAAGAGGTTCATCCGCTTATTGTTCTATTTGCAGTTCTCTTCGTTCTGCGGTATGTTTTTATTTTCTGGGGATAGGGACGGGTTTACTGTTCCTCTACCTCTTCGCCTTCGTAGTCGATAAGCGTCCGGGGCTCATACCGGCCTATCTTTTCGGTATAGTCCAGGAAGGTCAGTCCTATCATCGCGAAGATACCGGCAACTTCCGCCTGCTGATGTTCTATCATCTTGGCCACGGCTTCAAGTGTACCGCCGGTAGCGATAAGGTCGTCCACGATGAGCCACCTGCCGCCGGTTATGTCCGATTTGTGTATCTCAAGGGTGGCTTCGCCGTATTCCAGGGTATAGATCTGTTCGACCGTGTCTCCGGGGAGCTTGCCTTTTTTCCGCGCCAGAACCAGGGGTACTGACCTTCTCAGGGCGAAAGGGGCCCCCAGAAGGAAACCCCTGCTCTCGATGGCTATCACGCCGTCAAGTTCGGTATCCCTGTAGATCTCCTCCATGTGGCCTATAACATGTTCAAAAGCTTCCGGGTTGAGGAACACGCTGGTAACATCGTAAAAAAGCACTCCCGGTTTGGGAAAGTTGGGTACTTTGCGTATTACCTTGTCCAGATCCATCAAAACCCCCTCTCTGGAAGAAGATCCCGAACGGTTCAGAAAAGTCCCATGAACCATTCGTGAAGGTTAACGAAAACGCTGCCGAAGACAAGCGAGACTATGCCCATGAGCTTAATGAGTATGTTCATGGACGGCCCTGTAGTGTCCTTGAAAGGATCGCCTACTGTATCACCGACAACTGCCGCCTGATGGGTCTCGGTGCCTTTGCCTCCGAGATTGCCTTCTTCTATCCATTTCTTGGCGTTATCCCATGCACCCCCTCCGTTGGCCATCATTATCCCGAGCAGGACTCCCGAGACGGTAGCTCCGGCGAGAAACCCTCCCAGGGCCTCCACACCGAGAAAAATGCCGACGAGGGCAGGGGAAACTATCGCTGTTACGCCCGGAAGGACCATCTCCTTAAGGGCGCTTTTGGTGGCTATGTCTATACATGACTGCGTGTCGGGTTTACCCGTTCCTTCCAGGAGGCCGGCTATCTCGCGGAACTGCCTGCGTATCTCCTGGACGAGTTCGTCCGCGGCTTTACCGACGGATTTAAGCGTCATTGAAGCTATGGAAAAGGGAAGGAGGGCCCCGATAAATAGACCCGCCACGGGAAGGGGCTTTATAAGATCTATGGCCGTCAGGCCGGTGACTTTCTGGAAAGCCGCAAATAGCGCCAGCGCCGTCAGAGCCGCCGAACCGATAGCGAAGCCTTTTCCTATGGCGGCGGTGGTGTTACCCAGAGAGTCAAGTTTATCGGTGATCTTGCGCACGTTCTTCTCAAGGCCCGACATCTCAGCGATACCACCGGCATTATCGGCTATGGGGCCGTATGAATCGGTGGACATAACTATCCCTATGGTGCAGAGCATGCCTACAGCGGCTAAGCCTATGCCGTAAAGCTGGCTGAAGTGGTACGCCGTCAGCATGGCCGCGGCTATCGTTATGATAGGAAGTATTGTGCTTTGAAAGCCTATCGCCAGCCCCGAAACGATGGTGGTCGCCGGGCCGGACTGTGAACTTTTTGCTATTTCCTTAATGGGTTTACCGGAAGTGAAATATTCGCTTTCGATGCCTATAAGACTTCCTGCGGCAAGACCGGCGAATATGGACCAGAACTGGTTGATGCCCCCGAACATCGTCCTGCTGGTCACGAAAGCACCGGCAAGGAACAACAGTCCCGAGATGAGCGTCGAGTTCCTCAGGGCCGTCTGCGGGTTGAGTGATTTCAGCAGGTTTATCGACAGCACTCCTATCATGGAAGCCACAAGCCCTATGGTTATAAGGACCAGCGGGAATGACATCGCCTGTACGGGATTCGCCAGCGAAGCGCCTATCGCCATGGTGGCTATTACGGATCCCACGTAAGACTCGAAAAGATCTGCGCCCATACCGGCGGTGTCGCCGACATTGTCACCGACGTTATCTGCGATAACACCGGGATTGCGGGGATCGTCTTCGGGTATGCCGGCTTCGATCTTACCTACCAGGTCTGAGCCCATGTCAGCGGCCTTGGTGAATATCCCTCCGCCCACGCGGGCGAAAAGGGCGATGGAGCTAGCTCCCAGGGCGAAACCCGTGATGATACCGGTATCCTTCGTTATGAGGTACCAGGTCCCCACGCCTATAACCCCGAGCGCGGCCACCGTTATGCCCATTACCGAACCGCCCTTGAAAGCCACGCTGAGAGCTTCGGGTGCGCCGTGGGTTCTTGCCGCCTCACAGGTCCTGGCGCTGGAGCGGGTCGCGGCCTTCATGCCGATGAACCCCGCTAGCATGGAACAGAAAGCCCCGGTTATGTACGCTATTCCCGTGGCCAGGGAAAGAAAACTGGACATGATGGCGAACATCACTAATACGAAAATAAGTATTATACGGTATTCACTGGCCAGGAAGACCATGGCCCCTTTATGCACCTCGTGCGAGATATCACGCATCTTATCAAGCCCTTCGGGCTTTTTCATGAGCATAAGGAACGTCACAAGGGCAAAGGCCATGCCCGCCAAACCGATGATAGGAACTGTTATCATGCTTTCTACTCCTTTTTAAATACTTTTTCTGAAAGCGGATCCGCTTTAAAAGAAACCGGTGAGGAATATCACCGGCGACGAACAGCTGACAAAATAACATATTTAAAGAGGTTTTTCAACCGTAAAATAGGCGGGACGGCTCTATATTACCTGTTTGATGCATTTTAATATCTCGTCGGGCCAGATGAACTTGGAAAGGACCTTGTCCGCGCCTTCGTTCTTGGCCTGTTCGATCAGTTCGTTGGATATGAACGCCGTGAGCATGAAGACCATCAGGTCGGGTTTTTTTGTCTTTATGCGTTTCAGAAGTTCCACGCCGTTCATCTGGGGCATTTTGTAGTCGATTATTACCAGAGAATAATCGGTGCTGTCTATCATATCAAGCGCCTTGAGCGGTTCAGTGGTGTAAGTAACGTCATACGAGGAGTCCAGCTGAAGCACGTCCGCGAGGGACTCGCACATGTCCTTGTCGTCATCCACAAGCAGTATTTTTGGGTGTTTTTTCTTGCTCATCTTATCATGTTCTCATGCTCATTGACGTGGGAAGTTTTACGATGAAGCATGTGCCTTTTTTGCTGGTCTCTTCCAGGAGGAGTTGGCCGTCATTGGCTTCGATTATGGATTTGGAGATGGGCAGTCCCAGTCCGGTACCCGTTATCTTGGTGCTGTAGAACAGGTTGAATATCTTGTTCCTGGAGCTTTCCAGTATGCCTTTTCCCGTGTCACAGACCCGCACATTGACCATGCCGCTGGCTTCGTCCCGGAAGGCCTCGATCGTAAGCTTGCCGGTCTCGCCCATCGCCTGGAGCGCGTTGAGAACAAGGTTGCGGATGACGCTGTAGAGCTGGTGAAAGTCCATGAACACCATGAGTTTCTCCGGTTTTTCGTATTCGGCCCTGGTCTCGATACCCTCGGGTATCTCTATGTCCTTGAGAACCTCTTCCACGCAGCTTTTGACGGATATCTGCGTGGCGATCTCGGCTTTTACCCTGGAATAGCTGAGTATGCTTTCCAGGATGTTACTGGAAAGCTTGATCTTGTCCTCCAGCACTTTAAGGCGTTTCTCGAACAGATCCATGTTCTTGCTGCCTTCTTTTCTCAGGAGGAATACGGAATTATTTATGATGCTCAAGGGGGTGCGCAGTTCATGCGCTATCTGGCCGGCGAGCTTTCCCAGCACGGCCAGCTTGTCCTTTTCCACCATTTTCTCGCTCATAAGCTGTATCTGGCGGGTCTTTGCCTTTACCGTGGCATTGAGCGATATGACCCATAGTATGCCCGCCAGGATGAACAGTAGAAGAGTTATCCCCGAGGTCATAAGCGTAACCATCTTCCAGGGAAAGGGCTCGGCAAGATGCAGCCCGAACCATTTTCTGCGGAGCTTTTCCATGGTATTGTTGTTCTGCAGTACCTGGAGGCCCCGGTTGATGTCCCGGAGGAGAATACCTGATCCTTCCTTGACCGCTATCGCGTATGGGTAAACTGGCTTCAACGGCGCGCCGACGATCTTGATGCCCTTTATGTTCTCCGCCGCATGCTGGATATAGTACAAAGCTACGTTCTTTTCGGCTATTACGGCCGTGACCTCACGGTTATTGAGTTTTTCCAGAGCTTCCTGCACCGAGTCGGTCTCAACAAGCCTGATCCTGGGGAATCTTGAGAGAGTATCGATTATGAGGCTTTCCTTATGCACGGCAACGACCGTTCCTTCAAGGGACTTGAGCGAGTTCACGTAATGGTTGGCCGCTTCAACGAAAATAGCGAATTCGATCTCGGTGACCGGAGTGGAGAATTCCATGAATCTTTCCCGCTCCTCGCTCACGGGAACACCTATGATGCCGTCGATCTTGCCGGCTTTAAGCTGCTGGATGCATTTATGCCATGGCATCAGTCTGATATCTATGGACCTGTCCATGGTGGCGGCGAGGATCTTGGTCAGGTCTACCGCGTAACCGGTGACCTCGCCGTTGGAATAGAAAGAATACGGGGCGAATTTATCATTGCCGGCAAATATCAGCACTTTCCTCTGAGCCGGAAGCGGACCGGTCCTGGCGGCTTCTCCCTCGGCAAGGCTTCTGGCTCTTTCCCGCGCCTGGCGGGCTTTTTCTTCGGCACTCCTTTTGGCCTCAACCTCGGAGACCTGTTGATCTGCCTCATCCTGCGGCAGGGCAGGAGGGGATACGACCAGAACGCAGAAAAACGCGATCTGGAAAAGAAAAATAAAAGAAAAAACTTTCTTCATGCCTAACTCGTGAATCGCTCCTTTACCAAGGTTTCAGGAAATAGAGAACCCCTATTTACTCACAATTATATATTGACATACGTTTTTATGCAAGAAAGTTGATGAATATATATATCACTTCTTAAAAATAATTGTCATGAAAAACGCATCCTTCTTTTTGTATCTTGCGATCATAGTGTATAATAATACTGGAAACAATGCTTGAAGGATGCGGGCCCGGCCCGAGGAAAGGACTTTTTAGACCGGATATGCAGGAAAACACCAGATCGCGCGTGATGACCGCGGTAGATCTTGCCACTCACGCGGTTATTTCCATAATGCTCGCAGCGTTCTTTTACTTCCTTACGAGAAAATGGACATGGGCACTTCTGGCGATAGCGGGGGGAGTCTTTATAGATCTGGACCACCTGTTCGATTATTTCCGCTTTTTTGGGTTCCGTTTCAGCCTGCGGGATTTTTTCGACCATAAATACCTGGCTTCGGGCAAGTGTTTCATCCTTTTGCATTCGTGGGAAGTGATAGCGGCCGCATGGCTTGTGTCCGTGCTGGTTGAGTGGATGGTTCCGGTAGCTACCGGCATGAGCCTGCACCTTCTGGTGGATTATCTGTACAGCCACCGGGGGGAGGCGAGAGAACTTTCTCTTATTTACAGATGGCGCAATTCTTTCAGTCTCTCGTGCGTGTCGAAACATAAATAAACCATGGAATCTGGATATTAACGTTCCTTTGAGGTATAATATCTGTCTTTAGTGAGTGATAGGTTAATTCGACCACCGGAGGTAATATATGAACATCAGGAATATGGACAAGCTGCCGGAAGGGGCCAGAAAAGCCCTTGAACCTTTCCTGCAGGAAGTGATCGAGGCCTATGGAAATGATCTTGTTTCCATTTTTGCCTACGGCAGCGTTACAGGCCCCGATTATAATCCCAAGACCTCGGACATCAATGTCGCGGTCGTATTAAAGGACGTTACCCTGCCAAGGCTCAAGGAGCTTCTTAAGCCCGTCCAGAAAGCCTCCAGAAAGGGTATTACGGCACCCCTTTTTCTTTCGCCGGAATACATCAGGATGTCGCTGGATACCTTCCCGATAGAGTTCTGGACCATGAAGGATTCCCGGTGCGTCCTTTTCGGGGAGGACGTTCTGGAGGGCATAGAGGTGGAGAAAGAGGACCTGCGCCGCGAGTGCGAGTACCAGCTGAAGGGAAAACTTCTCATGATACGCCAGGCTTACCTGGAGCAGGCCCTTAACAGAAAAGGAGCCGAGAAGATCATAAAGGCTTCTTTCCGCTCGCTCATGCCGGTATTCAGGAGCATGATAAGGCTCAAGAGCGGGCAGAGCCCGCGGGAGAAAGCCGAAGTGCTGAGCCAGATGGGCGAGGAGTTCGGGGTTGACCCGGCGTCTTTTCTCGAGGTGCTGAGGGATAAAAAGACGGCAAGCCCCATAGGAAGGGGCGAGGCGGAACCTCTGATCAAAGGTTTTATCGATCAGCTGGAAAGGCTTTCCAGCATAGCGGATAATTTTTGAAGATGAGAAAACTTTTTTCCATATTATTCACGGTTTTGATGGTCGCCTTTGCGTGCGCGGGTCTTTCCCGGGCCCAGGAGGTCCAATATCCGCAGCCCCAGGGCTTCGTTAACGATTTTGCCAATGTGATGTCGCCCGATGCGCGCGCCCAGATAAGCGCCTTGTGCGCTGAGATCGAGAGAAAGACCTCCGCGGAAGTGGTGGTCGTCACCGTCGAGACCACTTCACCCCTTACGGTAGAACAGTACGCGGTAGAGCTTTTCGCGAAGTGGGGTATCGGCAAGGCAGGAGAAGATAACGGACTTCTGATACTTCTTGCCGTGCGCGACAGGAAGGTGAGGATAGAAGTGGGATACGGCCTGGAGGGAGCGGTGACGGACCTGCAGAGCAAAGTGATAATACAGGACCTTATGATACCAGCTTTCAGAAAAGGCGGTTACGATCTGGGGATCTCTTCCGGCGTCGTCATGATAGCGAAACTTGTAAGGGACGAGTACGGTGTTGAACTGGAAATGCCCGAGGTAAAGACCGCGGCGGTACCATCACGCGGTGCCAGGTCCCCGCTGGGCAGCCTTCTCATGCTGCTCTTTTTTATCCTTATTTTCGGATTCAGGTTCGGCGCGCTTTTCTTTCTGATGAGCGGCGGCGGTTACTGGTCAGGAGGCGGCAGGGGTTCTTTCGGAGGAGGTTTCGGAGGTTTCGGAGGAGGCATGTCCGGCGGAGGCGGAGCTTCCGGGTCCTGGTGATGCTTCAAGAAAACTATTTAGGAGGATAAGATGAAGAACGTTCTGATAGTCGTCGGTGTTATACTGCTGGTTCTTTTGCTCTTCGGCGGGTGGATGATCGCCGGTCTCAATCATGTGGTCAGGCTCGATGAGAACGTCAATTCTGCCTGGGCGCAGGTCGAGAACCAGCTGCAGAGAAGGAACGACCTGGTCCCCAATCTTGTTAACACGGTCAAGGGGTACGCCGCCCATGAAGAGGGCATTTTCAAGGAGGTCACCAGGCTTCGCAGCCAGTGGGCCAAGGCCGATACCGTTGAGAAAAAGATAGAGAACGCCAACCAGATGACTGGAGCTCTTTCAAGGCTTCTTCTGGTGGCAGAGGCTTATCCCAACCTCAAGGCCAACCAGAACTTCATGGCCCTTCAGGCACAGCTTGAGGGGACCGAGAACAGGATAGCGGTCGAGAGGATGAGGTACAATAACGCGGTGAAGAGGTTCAACACTTACAGGCGTACCGTTTTCGGGGGCTTTTTCGCCTCTTTGAGGGGGCTCGACCAGCCGAGGGAATATTTCGAGGTATCCGAATCGGCAAAGGAAGTTCCCGAAGTAAAGTTCTAAAAGGTTTTTTATGAATGCAGTGCTCTGGGCTATTTTAACGGCCTGTATATGGGGAGTGGTCCCCGTGCTCGAGAAACTGGGTCTGGTAAGGACCCAGCCATTCACGGCTCTTTTTTTCAGGTGCCTGGGAGTCATAATAGGGATAGTTCTTCTCGGGCTTTTCGTCGTCAAACCCCAGCACATAAGGGAGAGCGACGCCAGGTCCATAGGCCTCTTGATACTTAGCGGGTTCCTTGCAAGTTTCGTGGCGCAGATAGCCTTCTACCACGGGCTTAAAATAGGGGATGTCTCGCGCGTCGTACCCATTTCGGGCACTTATCCACTGATAGCTTTCATTCTCGGGATATTCTTTCTGGGGGAAGCTGTTACCATGCAGAAGGTCTTCGGGATGCTGTTCATTCTTGCGGGTGTATGGCTCCTCAGGCTTTAGTCAAAAAAGGAGCGGTTACAAGTGATAAGCGAGAACGCGTTACACGCGGTTTTTACCGGTTCATTGAAGTTGCGCAAGACGGAATCCTGTCTTATCGTTACCGATACCGTGAAGGAACCCATCGGACGGGCTTTTTACGACCACGCCCGGGGGATCACCAAGCGGGCCAAGATATCGGTCATGGATCCCACCCCGGAACACGGCACGGAGCCTCCCGAGCAGATATCAAGACTTATGACGCAGTATGACGTGCAGCTTCTGATCACCGATAAGTCCCTCACTCACACTATGGCCAGGAGAGAAGCAACCTCAAGAGGCGCCAGAATAGCGAGCATGCCGAGCATCACCGAAGAGGTCGCCAACCGGTGCCTTGATATCGATTATGAGCATCTCAGGGAGGAATCGAAATGGCTTTACGGCAAGCTCAGTGGTGTTTCGACCGTACGGGTAGTGACCGAACTGGGCACGGATATGGTGTTCCGGGTCGGTTCGGGATCCTTTTTCGGGAGGGAGGGAGCGTCTTTCGACCATCCGGGCGCTTTCGGCAACCTTCCCGAGGGAGAAATATCGTTTTCACCCGAAAGCTGTGAGGGAGTATATATCGTCGACGCGACCTTCCCGGAACTGGGGGTTTTGAACGCACCCCTTGCCTTCAAGGTGAGGGGCGGTGTGGTCTGCGAGATAAACGGTGAAAGGTCCCGGGAGGTCATTGAAAGGCTTGACAGAGTTGGTGCCAGGGCGTACAGGGTGGCCGAGCTCGGTATCGGTCTCAATCCCAAGGCGCGTATATCGGGAAATGTCCTGGAAGACGAAAAGGTGATAGGTACCATCCATATAGCCGTGGGTAATAATCTTTCATACGGGGGAGATAACGATGTGCCGCTCCATCTTGACGGTGTCATAACCAGACCGGATATCTATCTGGACGGGGTTAAACTCATGGAGAAAGGGCTTTTTATCAGGTAAACATGGCGGATCGTGGGAAAATAATCAGCATAGTGGGCGCAAGACCCCAGTTCATCAAGCTGGCGCCTCTTGTCCGCGCTTTCCGGGAGAAGGCTCCGAAGGTCGAGCATGTTATAGTCCATACGGGTCAGCACTATGATTATAATATGTCGAAAGTCTTTTTTGAGGAGCTGGGGCTTCCCGAACCGGATTTTCACCTGGGTGTGGGTTCTGCAGAACACGGACTTCAGACGGCTCTCATGCTCAGGAAGATAGAAGAGGTCTTTCTCTTGAATAAGCCCGACCGGGTAATCGTTTACGGGGATACCAATTCCACGCTGGCCGGCGCTCTTGCCGCGGCAAAACTGCACATACCGGTGGACCATGTGGAAGCCGGACTTAGAAGCTATGACCGTACCATGCCCGAAGAGATCAACAGGGCTCTTACCGACCACTGCTCAAGCATACTTTTCTGTCCGACGGAGAACGCCGTCAACAACCTGAGCAAAGAGGGTTTTTCCAACATCGTCAACGGAGGAAAACTCGTTGAGGATACGCCGCGATTGACCGGGAAAGAGCCTTTTGTGTTGAACGTGGGGGATATAATGTATGATTCTTTCCTTCTGTGTCTCGGTATCGCGGAAAAAAAATCACGTATAATCGAAGAGCTTTCCCTGAAAGGGGAAGAATACTGCCTGGCTACAGTGCATCGTGCCGAGAATACCGATGATGAAACAAGACTCAGGAATATTCTGGAGGCTTTGAATGCTATCGGCAAGGATACGCAAGTTGTTTTTCCCATGCATCCCCGCACCAGGAAATGTCTGGAAAAATACGATATTAGGCAGAGGGATCTCCAGGGCATTCGCATGATCGATCCGGTAAGTTATTTTGACATGCTTATCCTGGAGAAGAACGCAAAAGTTATTTTGACCGACTCGGGCGGGATGCAGAAAGAGGCTTATTTCGCGGGCGTTCCTTGTATAACGCTCCGTGAAGAGACAGAGTGGATCGAAACGGTTGAAGCCGGATGGAATTTTCTAGTAGGTGCGGATAAATCCAGAATAAACGCTGCCTTCCAGTCAGGGCCGTCGTGTCAGGGTGAAGCCGGTTATGGAATAGGTCTGACATCAACCAGGATCATAGAGATTATTGCACACCCGAACCGTGACAGCAACAGTCTACAGAGTTGATGTTTAAAATATATTATCCGAAAGCCTACTCGTTTAGTTTTCCTGCTCTTTTCTTTGAGTTTAATTTTTTCACGAGCCGTAAAAACTTGGCTGGCAGGAAACTGATAAGAAAATAAACTAAATACCTATCCAGTCGTTTGCGGGCAAGTAAATATTTCACGTAGAACGACCGTATCCGTTGAAGATCTTCTATCTCTACGCTTGCTTTTAATTCGTTAAGTAAAATCTCCGAGTCTTCGGTATTATCCGCATTTATAGAAATTACCGAATCTGTATTGAAATCTTCATAAAAATCTTTTCCCGTTCTGATCCTTTGTTCATAGAATTCACGGGCTTTACGCGAAAAAAGGAACTGGTGAGTTCTCTTACTATATGATATGGCGCCCGGTGACAATCTATATCTTATAAGGATATCGGGCATATTGGCTATTTTTTTGCCCTGGGTAAGGAGCCTGAGGTAAAGGTCATAGTCCTGTGAATAGATGAACTTCTCACGGTAATATATACCACAATCATTACGGAAGATAATGCTGGGATGAAATATCTGACATTTTTCAGATGAGGTTCTGGCTAAAACAGTGGGATCAGTAACGGGCACGAAAGAAGAGACCTTTTTACCTTCATTGTCAATTATCTCGGCGCCGCAACCGGTCAGGACAATGTCCGGATGTTTTTCCATAAAAGCATACTGCTTACTGAGTCTCTCAGGCAGAGAAATATCGTCACTGTCCTGGCGTGCCATATATTTCCCGCGTGCCAGGCGAAGTCCTTCGTTCAGAGACTTTGTCAGCCCTATGTTCTTTTCATGGCGGATTTTCCTGATACGCTTATCGGTGAAGCTTTCCACGATCCGGGGAGTATCGTCCGTTGACCCATCATCTATCAGGATAAGTTCTATATCGTCAAATGTCTGGTCAAGTATGCTTTCTATCGATTCCCGAAGATGAGGAATGCCGTTGAATACGGAAAGTACAACACTGATTCTGGGGTTTTCCATAGTGATTCTCGATTCACTCATTTTTGGATTTTATCAATTTTTCTTGCTTAATAAGCTTGGATAGATACCATTTCTGCACAAAAGGCGGACAGTTGCAGATGCTTGGGTATATATCAGAGTCTCCGCAAAGACCATTGGGGTACATGCATTCCCCTTTTTTTATTTCCTGGAGGATCTTCGGGGATACTTCTGCCCATATCTCGTCGAGATCCCTTTCCCTGAGATTCCCAAGTATACGGTCTTCGGAAAGCTTAAAATTGCACGGGTAGACATTGCCATTCGGATCAATATGAATTATTTGCGTGCCAGCGTAGCAGGGCATGATGTTCCGATTGATTATGTTATCGTATAGACATGCCAAGGTAATGCTGGTAGGGGGGGCGATGAAACTTTTTATTTTATCGAGCAATCCTTTGGGTGTAGGATAATTGTTCTTAACATAATCTCGGAGCATCTTATCCATCCCTTCACGCCAGAAAACAAGATCTTCATCCAAAATATCGAAGCGTTCATTCATAACAGTCCAGCATATATATGCTCTTGTCCCCTTGCTACGGGCAAAGTCCTGTACCCATTCGAAGTATTCTACATTATCCTTGCAGAAAGTGAAGCTGAATTCACAAGGGACCAGATCTTTCAGTCTATCATAGGTTTCAACTGCTTTTTCCCAGCTGCCTTCTATTCCCCGGGTACGATCATGTATTTGAGGCGGTCCGTTAAGACTGATGCCAACGAATCTGAAGGGGATATCCGGGTTATTCCTCAGGATTTTCCTAAAGACGTCTTCCTCGAGCTGAGGATGCATTCCATGGGTGGTCATAGCGAACCCAGCTTTTGGAAGGTTCTTATGCAGGACTTCTATGACCTCGGGCAAGTCTTTCCTTAGGGTGGGTTCACCACCGCTGAGAGTTATATATTCTACTTTTTTCAAGCATTCGGCTCGAGAAAAGTTGTCTATTTCCTTAACGGTTAGATCATTCTTTCCCGCAGTGGCATCTTTCCAGATATTACAGGTTTTGCATTTTGAATCGCATTTCCAGGTGGTGGTAAAACGTAAACCAATGATATCGCGTATACCAAGTTTGTACTTAAGCCAGTGCCAGTATTTTCTTATCATTTTTTTTCTCCCAGGGATATTAGATCATATAAGCCATTATTTAAAATGCGGACCGGAGCTATTTTAGGGCTAAGGTTTATTACTATCAACAGAAGCCGCTAATTTTCTGATCTTTAGAAAAAAAAGTGTATTGACCACTACTATGGTTAACGAATGAACCACAAGGGTGGTTATGAATACACCGATGAATCCCATGAGCCATATCAAAAGGTAGTCAAACAAAATGTTCAAAATACCACCGATGAAAGTAGCCACTGTAATTATTTTTGCAAAACCCCCCGGGGTAATGAACCCGTTCACTGTGAAAACACTCCATAGCTTGAAGGGCAGCAATATCATCATAATGCCGAATATCCGAATAAAATTCGGCGTATAGTATTTAGGTAAAACCATTTTTATTGCTGCAGGCAACAGAAAAAACAACAGAATGCTCAGGGGCAATGATATTGTCAGTGATGGTATTATGCTGCGGGTGAACTTACGTTTAATGTCCACGAACTCCCCAAGGGCCGATTTAGTACTGGTACGGGGAGCTATGACCTGGCCCAGCATTGTTGACGGTATCAGGATTATCCCAAAAAGCGAATTGACAATAGCGTAATATCCTATCTCGGTCACATAACCGAATTGCTTGAGTATCAGGATATCAACACGGGTGTACATATAATACGCCAGACTCGCAAGACCTATGTACACAGCGTATCGAGAGACCTCTTTGGTGATATTCCTGTCAACGGAAAAGCTGATGTTTTTGCTGAAGAACGTCATGCCGAGAGTAAGGAATATATATAAAGAGTTTATGGATAGTATGGTTCCCACCAGAGCGTATGTTTTAATGAGAGGAAGGGCGATCGCCATGGAAGTGCAGATCGCTATGATATTGATTATCGACAGTTGCCTGAATCTGCGGGTACCACGGTATAGGCCATCCAGAATAGCTGTAAGAGGAGCAAGAAAAAGGAACGGTATCAGCAATAAAGCATATTTCAAGTTATCCCCGAATAGATATCCGCCGATACTTATCAGTGCTATTGATATTAAAGACGCTATGGCCAGTATAACAACGGATACGGAGGTGAATGTCTTCCGCAGACGGTCAGGATCCGTGGCTTTGTATTCAGCCACATATTTTGACGCCGAAACCGAAAAGCCGAAGTCGCAGAATACGACAAGGAGTCCTACAATGGCAAGGAAATAATTAAGTGTACCGAAATCGGCAGGCTCCAAAATCTTTGCCGAGTAGAAGAATACTAAAAGGAAATAGAATTTCTTGCCGAAGGTCTGGATGTTTCGCCAGAAAAAATCGCGTACGGTCCCTCTGTGTTTTATGAAAAATCTCTTTATCATTTTTTGCCGGATTAAGTGTTTTGCCGGATTTACAGAGAGTATACCACATTACCCTTGGTAATAAAAAATAATATTATTAGCAGGAGAACTTTCTTTTTTACGATTTTCATGATATATATTATTGCATGGGCAATTCAAAAGAACCTACGGTGAGTGTTATCCTTCCTACATTTAATAGGGCAAATATACTGAGGCGTTCTATAGACAGTGTGCTCGGTCAGACCTATTCCGACTTTGAATTGATAATCGTAGATGATGGATCTTCTGATAACACCGCGGAACTTGTGGCTGGAGTAAACGACCCCAGGATCAAGTACATCAAACATGAAAACAATTCCGGTCTTCCTGCGGCACGGAATACAGGGCTTAAACACGCCCGCGGAAGGTTCATCGCTTTCCAGGACGATGATGACCAGTGGTTGGAAGATCGCCTTAAGGTGCAGGTGTCCCTATTAAACAAAACAGATGAGGATACCGGGGTGGTCTATTGTGATTCAATAAAAATGGAGCAAGGGGTGAAAAGTTATTTATATTCACCCTCCAGATCAGGCAAAAGCGGCGACCTGCATCATGATTTTTTAATGGGGAACTTTGTAACAGTTATAGCGACTCTGGTCAAAAGGGAATGTTTCCTGAAAGTCGGCAATTTTGATGAAAGCTTGCCTTCTTTCGAAGATTGGGATATGTGGCTGAGGATATCCAAACATTTCAAATTCAGGTATAGCGATGAACCGCTGGTAATAGTACATATTACCGAAGGCAGCATGACAGCTGACATAAGTAAGATCGTGAGGGCCAGAAAACTTATCTTGCAGAAACATTATAATGAGTTCATGCAGAATAGGAAACTGTTAGCTAAGAATTATGTCCAGCTTGCCTGTGAACTCTATTCAATAGGGCGGATGAGCGAGGGAAGAGCTTATTCATTCAAGGCCCTCCGTATTGCGCCTTTTGACCTGCGGAATATCATATATACGGCACTTTCCTTATTAGGAAAAAGCTGTTTTGTGAAGATCTTGTCTGCTTATAAAAGCTTAAAGAATAGCGTGAAAAGGAAAAATCATTTATTCTATAAATAGTTTTCAGTGTCATTATATCCACTTATATAGTGGGATAGATATTTTTGAACAGGCGGTAGTTGATAAATGTTAACACATCTTACAAGCAGATGTATGCACAAAAGGGTTAAAAATCCTTTTATCGAAAAATAACATGGATACTTTATCCAGTGTAGCCATCGTGATACTTAACTGGAACGGTTTTGATGATACCGTGGAGTGCCTGGAGTCTCTGCGGGATACGGATTACGGGAATTATCAAATAGTGCTTGTCGATAACGCCTCGGATAATGATGAAGGAGCCAGGTTAGGCTCCATGTTCCCGGAAGTACATTTGATACAGAACAGGAAGAACAAGGGATTTGCTGGTGGCAATAACGACGGTATGAACTGGGCGCTTGAAAAAGGGTTCGATTATGTCGTGAACCTGAACAATGACACCATAGCGGAAAAAGGCTGGTTAAAGCATCTTATGCGCGGCATGCAGACCTCCGGGGCCGATTTCGCAAGTCCAAGGATAATGAACTATCCGGAGGAAGCGACGATCTTCTCGGACGGTGATTTTATTCTGCCTGACGGCTCAGGTGTGGCGCTGAACCGCTACAGCGAATATGACGGTGACACCCACATTAAATTGATCTTCAGTGCCTGCGGGGCCGCGTCAGTTTATTCGAGAAAATGCCTGGAAGAGGTTAAGGTCGAGAGAGAACAGTATTTCGACGAACTGTATTTCGCTTTTTACGAGGATATCGACATGGGGATAAGGCTGAACGCGAGAGGCTTTAAAGGTGTATGCGTGCCCAAAGCGGTTATCTACCACAAGCATTCCAGGACTGCAGGGAGGCATTCCGGTCTTAAGCTCTTCCATTCCGAAAAGAACAGGATGCTGAATGAACTTTTGAACTACCCGGCGATACTGGTGGTATTGGGGGAACTGTTCTTCCTGGTTAAACTTCTGGTCAAGACAGTCGCTTTGGTCGTGAGATCCTCTGCACCTGGCCGATCCCGGGAAGGGGGTTACGTTGAGAACCTGGGGTTTACACGAACCATCACCGAATTCGTCCGTGCCAGGATGTGGATACTGGGCCATTTCGGCCGGATAATGGAAAAACGCCGAAAGCGCCGGGAAAAAGGATTTATAGTGTATAGTATATTAAAGAAGTTCTACTGGAATATTTTCCGAATCGCATAGGGGTCGCTAATGAGAAAAGAAACCATATGGATAATTATCGCGCTGATGGTCATAGCGTTAATGACGCGGATCGGCAGTTTCAAGAAGAAGCATCCTTTAAGTTATGATGAATCGGTCTATCCCAGGCTCGCTGTCCAGATAATGGAGGATCCCTCGAACTATAATACACAGGACCTCTATGAGTACGAGCTGAAAAGGGGACGCAAACTCCCGACGTATTTCACTAAACCCCTCTTTAAGCATCCGCCGCTATTCACGTATCTGGTTTCGGTGAGCTTTCGTCTCTTCGGCAAGACGTACTTTTCCGCTTTTAAGGTGTCGCTTCTATTCGGGATACTTCTTATACCCCTGGCATATATGCTGGGCAGGTTGCTATTTGACGAGAAAGCGGGCATATACGCCGCTCTCATCATGCTGATCGAGCCCATAGCCTGGATAACGTCGCAGAAGATATGGATGGAAACGACCCTTGCCTTTTTCAGCATATTGTCTCTATGCATGTTCGCCCTTGCGGTCAAGAACTATAGGTCCTATTTCATGATAGCCTGCGGTATATCCGCGGGATTTGCAGCGCTTACCAAGTATCCCGGCATATTGCCCATAGGGGGCATTTTCATATATGCGGCGTTCTTCGAGAGATGGCTTTTCAGGAAAAGATCTTTCTATATCGGACTGGTTGTGCCGTTTCTTATGATGGTCCCGTGGGGATGGTGGAACTGGCAGGTGTACGGACCGGATCTATTGACCGTTTTCGGCAGGGACGGTAACGTGGGCAGGTTCTTCACGAACCTGTCAAAGTTCCAGGAGGCCTTATGGGGACTTGTTTTCATAGTTATTATCCTGGCCGTTGGCAGGAAGAGGATATTCACCTTTTTAAGCGATATTTCCAGGACAAAGGTCAGGTCGGTTCCGGCTTTCGCTGTTTTCGGGCTGTTGGCGTTACTTGGAGTGATATTCGGGAAGTATATAATGAATGCTCTTGATTTCGGATATATCCCTCCCACGGGATGGAAGACGGGCATGTTCAACAAGGAGCCCTGGGGATTCTATCCCTGGAAAATACTGGAGCTATCGCCTTTATATATTTTCTCCTATGTTTCTCTTGCCGTTCTTCTGTTCGATAAGAAGAAGCAGAAGGGGTATCTGCTGGTTTACGCTTACGTCTTTGTTCTGATGACCTTTTGGGTTGCATGGGGCGCTTACCAGTGCAGATATATCGTGGCGCTTACAACGCCATTAGTGGTTCTTTCGGCAAGGTCGCAGCTTTTCCTATTGGATAAGCTCGGAAAGGTCCCGCAGCGGGGGATGAAACTCCTTCTGCAGGGTGTGTACGTGGCGACAATCGCGTATCTTGTGATGAAAACTCTCAAAGTGGACCTGATGATGGCGGTACCGAACACGGCATGTTATTTTTAGATCTCTATAAGGGAACACTCAATGAAAATAACCATAATCAATCCGGACCTTTCAAGCAACTGCCTTGGCAGGTCCTATTTTCTGGCCAAGGTGCTCAAGAGAAAATACGAAGTAGAAATCGTCGGACCCTTTTTCGGCGATGGCATATGGCCCCCTGTTTCTGGCGACAGCACCGTGGAATATAAGGCCGTGGACTGCCGGGCTTATTTGAGTCCCCTTATCAGGATTAGACAGATCTTGGGCGCCATAAGCGGTGATGTTATCTATGTTTCCAAACCGCTTTTGACCAGTTTGGGTATAGCCCTGCTCTACAGGCGCCGGAGAAAAGTTCCTTTTGTGATCGACATAGAGGACTGGCAGCTTGGTTTCTACAAGGAACTTTTGAAGACGTATCCTCTCTACAAGAAAATAGCTTATATGCTGTACTCTATTATTTTTTTCTACAGGACGAATTCTTATTTTAACAGCTGGATAATGGAGAGGTTCATAGACTGGGCGGAGGCGGTTACCGTCTCGAACAGTTTTCTTAAGAAAAAGTACGGGGGAGAGGTCATAGTCCACGCACGTGATACAGACCGGTTCGATCCGGAAAAGTTCCAGCGTGAGGATGTGCGCAGGGAAAAAGGGATAGCTCTCGGTAAAAAAGTGGTCATGTTCCTGGGGACCCCCCGCACTTACAAGGGGCTTGAAGACCTTGCCCGGGCTGTTTCCATGATAGAGGACCCTGAGGTTATGCTTCTTGTCGTGGGCATATCAAAAGACTGGTACAGCCATAAGTTCGACGATTTCGCTTTGCGCCTTTTAGGGCGTCAAGGGTATATCGGCCTGCCCATGCAGCCTTTTGAAGAGATACCCGAGTTCTTGGCGGCGGCGGACGTGGTTGCGATACCCCAGCGGATGAACCTGGCCACCGTGGGGCAGATACCCGCTAAGGTCTTTGATGCGATGGCCATGGCCAAGCCTATTGTGAGCACTGATGTCTCTGATATGAAGGAAATACTGAAGGGCTGTGGATGGGTAGTAAAGCCCGGGGACCCCGGAGCTATCGCCGAGGCCATAGAAGAAATTTTCGCTGATCCGGAAAAAGCGCAACGGATGGGCGAGGAGGCCAGGAAAAGGTGTATTGAAAAATACAGCTGGGACGCCACCGGGGGTATTATGCAGAAAGTTTTCGGTAAATACGAAGAGGGGAACGCCGCTTAAAGATGAAGATACTCGTGGATATAATGCATCCGGCGCACGTTCATTTTTTCCGTAACGCCATAAAACTCTGGCAGAAGGAGCACGAGGTCCTGGTAACTTCCCGCGACAAGGAGATGACCCTGACCCTTCTTGAAAACTACGGTATAGAGAATACCTGTATAAGCCGCCAGGGGAAGGGGTTCGCGGGGCTTTTCAAGGAGCTTCTATCAAGGGACGCTGAATTGTTCAGGCTTGCCAGGAAGTTCAAGCCTGATATTCTTACCGGTATAGCGGGGGTCTCAGTAGCTCATGTCGGGTTCGCTACTGGCACTCCTTCAGTTGTGTTTTATGACACGGAGACCGCCACTTTGTCCAACGCCATAACCTATCCGGCAGCTTCGGCCATCTGCACCCCCGATTGCTACATGGGCCAGCTTGGCCGAAAACAGGTGCGTTACGCCGGGTATCATGAGCTAGCCTATCTTCACCCTGACCGGTTCACTCCGGATAAAAGCATACTGAAGGATCTGGGCCTGGGAGAGGAGAGGTTCTTCCTGCTCAGGTTCGTTTCATGGGAGGCATCGCACGATATACCCCAGAAAGGACTTTCCCTTGAGGATAAGATCAAGCTCATCGGGATATTGAACGGATACGGTAAGGTGTTCATCTCTTCTGAAGCGGAACTGCCCGCCGAACTCAAGCCGTACAGGTTGTCGGTGGAACCGCACAGGATGCATGATCTTATGGCTTTTTCTTCTATAGTAATAGGCGAGGGCGCGACAGTGGCCTCAGAAGCTGCCATGCTGGGTGTGCCGGCATTCTACATAACCAAACCCGGCAGGGGGCTCGGCTACACCAATGAACTTGAACAGAAGTACGGTTTGATACGTAATTACTCAGTTGAGCAAACCGAAGCGGCTTTCAGTGAAGTGAAAGAACTCGTTTGCAGAGGTGAACTTGATTCAGAGTGGAAGAAAAAGCGAGAGGTGATGCTTGAGGATAAGATCGACGTGACTGAATTCATCGAGAAGTTCGTCCTGACATATCCTGTCGATCCGGAGAAAGCGAGAGATCTGTCCGGTAACAGTGAAGCTGTGAGATAAAAAAGGAACTATTCCTTTCCAACCTTGAGCTCTATTCTCTTCACCTTGGTCAGCGTGTTCTCGATTAGCCTTCGGTTAGCGGCTATAAGGTCAGATAACATACCCCACAGTATAGTCTGGAAACCCAGTATGGTGAGCACCGCGAAGAGGATGAGTGACTGGATGTGGCCGGCACCGGAACCTGTAAGATAAAAATACAGGAACCGCAATCCTATTAAAAAACCCAGAATAAAAAGAAAGCTTCCCAGAAGCAGAAATACCTTTAGGGGACGGTACATGGTGTACACTCTTACAAGCGTGGCGATAGACCTTGTAAGGTATTCCGGTATGCTCCTGAAAAGGCGCGACTGCCTGAGCTCGGGGTTGGTGGATATCTCGATATTCTCAACCACCAGGCCTTTGTTGCCCGCGGCTATTATGGTCTCAAGGGTGTACGTGAACTCGGATATGACGTTGAGTTTCAGTATAGCTTCCTTGCTGTAGGCGCGGAAACCCGTCGTGGCGTCCGGTATGTCGAGCCCGGACAAGTATCTTACGATCCTGCTGCCGATGCGCTGGAGCTTTTTCTTGATGAAGGAAAAGTGCTTTATCTTTTCTATGCGCCTGTTGCCTATGACTATGTCGGACCGCTTATCCAGGATCGGCTCGACCAGCCTCTCAATATCCGAGCCCTTGTACTGGTTGTCCGCGTCGGTATTGACCACGATATCAGCTCCCATTTTAAGGGCGTGATCGAGCCCGGTGGCGAAGACCACGGCCAGGCCCTTGCGTTTTTTGAGGCGGACTATTTCGGAAACGCCGAACTGTTTGGCCACTTCGACCGTTTTATCGGTACTTCCGTCATCGACCACCAGTACTTTTATTCTGGAAATCCCTTTTATGCTCTTGGGAAGGTCCTCAAGAGTGACGGGGAGCGTCTTTTCCTCGTTGTAGCAAGGTATCTGAATAACCAGCGTCAGGTTTTCCATAAAGAGAAGGGTATCATATATTCAGTTGAAAAGCAAGGAGCACCGGAAGGGGTCTATTATTCACCTAAATATTGTTGTTTATAGGATTTATCTGGTATAATAAAATGTAACACGCTTTACTGAATACGCAGCGGGGAGGGAAGTTGAAAGTTTTTCATATAGTCTTGGTAACTTGTCTGGTGTTTATATTGCTAACTCCAGGTATCTGCAGCGCTCAAGAGGAGATACGGTTCGATTTTGAACAATCTCAGGAAGGTTGGAAGATACCCGACTGGGCTTTTTACCAGGGAGATCATGTTGCAATCTCCACTGAGGTCACCGCGGAGGAGGCCTCATCAGGGGAGAATTCCCTGCAGGTGGATTGCGAGTTCCCGGGCAACAGGTGGGCGGCCGCCCTGGTCGAGTTCAAGGTGGAGAAGGGTCTGCCTTTTCTTGGCCTTGAGGGGTACGAAGAGATCAAGAAACTCGAGTATCTTGACCTTACCGGATATAAAAATATATCAGTTGACGTATATCTTCCCAGAAAAGCCCCGGCGGGCCTGATACAGGCGCGCATCATCCTAACCGTGGGAGAAGGCTGGCTGTTCACCGAGATGCGTTACGCGGTTCCCCTCGAAAGAGGTAAATGGACCACCATCCAGGCCAAGCTGGACACGCCCGAGGATGAAAGTTCCGAATGGAAAGGCCGCAAGGAGAAAAAACTTATCCATCATCAGGATAAGGTAAGGAAGATCGCTATCAGGATAGAGTATGACGCGGCGCCGCCTCATCGTATAGGCAGGAAATATCACGGCCCCATATATATAGATAACCTGTTGATAAACTGATCAGTTTGATCCGCCCGAATCCAACTGAAAGGAAGTCCCCTAATGCTGAAAAAGATACTGGTTGTTGTAATTCTTTTCTTGCTGGTCGCCTTTATCGCGAAGGATAAGATCATAGAGGTCTCTTCTGAGAATATCTTCAAGCATATACTGGGCATAAGACTTGACATAGGCAGCATGGACGTTGGCCTGGTAAGACCCGCCATATTCATCAAGGATATGAAGCTTTATAACCCGCGCGGGTTCCCGACCGAGACCATGGCGGTCATCCCCGAAGTTTATGTCCGTTATGACCTTATCCAGGTACTCAAGGGAAAGGTGTATCTGGAGGAGCTAAAGTTCTCGATGCAGCAGCTTAATATAGTCAGGGATGAGCAGGCCCGTCTTAACGTTAACACGATCAAACCCCTGGAAAGCAAGGAAGAAGGACAGGTCGTTGCCCAGCAGGAGCAGAGAAAGATTCCCGAGATATATATCGCGAACCTCCATCTCAAGGTAGGGGATGTTTATTACAGGGATTATTCCGCGCGATCCGAACAGCCGACGGTCAAAAAGTACGAGATAAACCTCGATGAGGAATACCAGGATATCAAAGACCCTTATACTCTGGTAAGGCTTATATTCGTCAGGTCCCTGACCGGTACGGATATATCGAATCTTGTCGATATCCCCATGTCCCAGGTGCAGGATGTCATGCAAAAGGCTTATAGCACGGGGAAAGAGGCTATAGGCGCGGCGGCCGAACAGACAAGTGAAACGACACATACCGTTATCGATAAAACCTCCTCGGTCCTCAAAGAGGCCGCCGAAGGCTTCGGGGGCCTTCTGAACGGCCAGGGGAGGGAAACGGACCAGTGACCGCGGCAGAAAAACATCGACAAAAAAGAGCCCTTATTGTAAAATCTATATCGCCAAAGGTTAAAGAGGATTAGTAAGGACTTGAATATAAATCATGGAGCTGCATATGGAAGATCACAAGATCCTCGTCGTTGATGATAACAAGGATTTCGCCGATGTCTTCTGTGACATCTTGAAAGCTAATGATTACAAGGCCGAGTGCTGCTACGGCGGGGCCCAGGCAGTGGAGCTTATCAGGGACAATGTTTATGACATCATGTTCCTGGATATAAGGATGCCGGACATGGACGGCATACAGACCCTCAAAGAGGTCAAGAAGATCAAGCCTGAGACCACGGTCATAATGATGACCGGTTATTCCGTGGACGAACTGGTCCATCAAGCCATCGAAGAAAGGGCTTCAGAGATAATATACAAACCTTTTGAGATAGAGAAAGTGCTGGGGCTTATAAAATCCACCAAGCCGATTTAATAAAGACTTTCTCCAGATTTTGCGATGATCCTCACGAATGTGTTTTCAGTGAATACGCCGTTTTACCATTATCCAGAGAGAACCGGGAAGAGATGGGCTAAACGAATCCTGGCGCTCTTTCTGGCAGGTGCGTTTATTGCCGCTTTCTCTTTTGCCGCTTACGCCGACTGGAAAGAGCAGAGGGAAGAAGAGTTCTTCACCTACCGCAGGTTCTTCCTAAGGCAGGGGCTGATAGATGTTGCCACTTCAGACGGCAGGGCCCAGGAGGACCTCAAAAGTTTTTACAGAAACTTCACCGACGGTCTTTACGCGATGTCGGCGGGTCAGCTCGACAAGGCTGAGGAACATATCAAAAGCGCAAGACTGGCCTGGCCGGAATATTACGGTTCGGATTTTCTGCTGGGGCTCATTTACGAGCAAAAGGGTGATACCCAGTTAGCCGCACGATACTACAAGAGCTATCTTAACAAGCTCAGGTACCTCCAGCAGGGAAGTTACCGCATCTCCGAACCTTTGATACGCAGCCTTAATCCCGCTGGAGTTGAAAGGTACGACCTGGCCCGCCAGCTGGTGCGGGAACGCCTGGCGCGACACGGCATAGACCTGGGAAAAGTAAGGCCGGCGATTACCCCGCCGGAATTCCTTATCAGCCTGATTATCGCGGCTGTCCTGGTCGTCCTCTATGGCCTCATCCAGTACAAGGTCTGGCCGTTCTTAAGGCGGCAGTACCGTATAAAGCATGCTCCGGAAGGCTACTGGGTGTGCAGGATCTGCGGGGCCACAAATCCCGACACCGCGAAGGTGTGCAGTGAATGTGACAGACCCCGGCCCGACGGACAGGATGGACATGGATAAGGAAAGGTTCTTTGAGTTCGCATTCGGATGCACCGGCGGCGGTATGACAGAGAGCGTTATTATCACCCCGTTTCTTTCGCCGGATAAATTCACCCGCGGCGGCGACGTGGTCGGCTCTTTCAGAGGCAGGTTATATTCGGGAGTAAGGGCAAAGAAAGCCGGGGTCGAATACACCGTGATAAGAAGCGGTATGGGGAACAGGCTCCTGGGTGACGCGGTGCTGCTTTTGGAGGCCTCGCCAGTTGAGACGGTGCTCTTCGCCGGGACCTGCGGCGGATTCGGTGACGCCGGGATCGGCGACATCGTGCTCTGCGATAAAGCTTTCGACGGTGAGGGATTCTCTCAATATTACAGAAAGGGGCGCGCCCGGGAAGATATCCTCGCTTCCGGGCAGTACGTACAGGCAGACCCGGGAGTTTACCAGCGCCTCAAAAAACATTTGACCGGACACACCCCCGGCAAACTTATACTGGGTGATATCTTCACGATAGGTTCGGTGGTGGCCGAAGAAAGCCGGTTCGTGAAAAACATAGAGCGAAAAGGTTTTTCCGGTATTGAGATGGAGTTATCCGCCGTTTATACGGCCTCAAATGCCGCGGGCATAAAAGCGGCAGCTCTTGCCGTGGTGAGTGATCTGCCTCTTGAAAGACCTTTATGGGGTCTTACGGCCGAACAGAAGCGCCAATGCGCAAAAAGCATGGACCAGATGGCGGAGCTACTGTCGGACTTCATCCTGAAAGATTCTGAAAACTGAAGGAGTGGACAATGAAGAAAAAAGCTTTGGTCATACTGGCACAGGGTTTTGAAGAGATAGAAGCGGTAACGCCCATAGACACCCTCCGCAGGGCGGAGGTCGAGGTAACCGTAGCCGGGGTGGGAGGAGAGACCGTCACAGGATCCAGGGGCCTGACCATAAAACCGGATATACGTATTGAGGAATGTGACAGTGATTTTGACGCCGTTATCCTTCCAGGAGGACTGCCCGGGGCCGAGAATCTCGCCTCTTCGCTCGAAGTAAAGCAGATCGTTACGAAAATGCATGAGGCGGGCAAGATCATCGCCGCTATCTGCGCGTCTCCCGCTCTGGTGCTTGCTCCGGCGGGTATCCTTGACGGCCGCCAGGCCACCTGTTACCCGGGACTTGACAAGAATTTTTCGGCGGTCGTAAAGCATTCCAAAGAGGATGTCATACAGGACGGGAACATAATAACCAGCCGCGGCCCGGCTACCGCAATGAAATTCTCCCGGAAAATAGCCGAGAACCTTGTCGGCAAGACCAAATCCGACATGATAGCCAGCCAGATGCTCTCGGGCGAATAGTCATGCGCGTCGTCGCCTCACCGCGCCGGAGCCGTATTTTTCCATTATTCTGTCGAGAGCTCTGTGCAGTCTTTCTTTTTTCAGCGCTTCCTCGTCCGTGCCCCGGAACAGGTCAGAGCGCCAGGAGTCGTCGGTGAGGTTCGAGACCTTGACCCCCAGAAGGCGCACAGCCCGCCTGGAGGTGTCGAACTCTTGTATTTTTTCAAGCGCTTTTCCATATATATCGTCCACATAATTCGTTGCCTGATCCAGGGTATGTGATCTTGTATAAGTTTTGAAATTCGAGAACCGTATCTTCAGCGTTACGGTGCGCCCTTTGAGCCCGCTCCTGCGCATCCTTCTTGAAACCTTCTCGCTCAGGTGCATCAAGGTATCAAACATCACCTGGTTGTCGGTGGCATCCTCTTCGAAGGTATGTTCATTACTTATGGACTTGATGACCTCGGTCGTTTCCACGGACCGCCCGTCCATGCCCGAAGATAGAAGATACATGTGACGGCCGTTCTTGCCGAAGAGATCCTCGAGTTCCTCCTCACCCTTTGCCGCAAGGTCACCTATGGTACGGATGCCTACCGACTCAAGCACCGAAAGGGTCTTTTCCCCGATGCCCCAGAGCCTTCCCACGGGAAGAGGGTGAAGGAAGTCGAGTACCCGGCCCGGTTTGACGATGACAAGACCGTCCGGTTTGCCTACCTCAGAGGCGATCTTCGCGGTCATCTTGTTCGGAGCAAGGCCTATCGACGCGGTAAGGGCGGTCTTCCTGCGGATCTCCTGCTTGATCTTCCGGCAGGTTCCCTCGGGTGTTCCGAATAGATGGAAGCTTCCGGTAATGTCCATAAAGGCCTCGTCGATGCTTATCGGTTCGATCTCGGGCGTGAAATTCTCCAGTATCGCGAAAACCTCCCGGGATACGGCGGAGTATTTAGATGAATCCGGACGGAGGAACACCGCTTTCGGGCATTTTTTATAGGCCGTTGAAATGGGCATGGCGGAATGTATGCCATATTTCCTTGCCTCGTAGGAACAGGCCGCGACGACGCCTCTACCGGCGCCTTTTTTGGGATCAGCCCCTACTATCACGGGCCTGCCCTTGATAGAGGGGTCATCCCTCTGTTCAACGGACGCGAAGAACGCGTCCATGTCCACGTGAACTATGTATCGGTTTTTATCTGCCATGGTGATATGATGGGTCATTATCCCAGAGATGCCCGCCTGATCTTTCCGCTTCTGGTCCTGGGAAGTTCTTCCAGAACATGTATCTCGTCCGGCAGCTGGTTCATTTTCATTTGCCCGAGGCAGTGTTTACGTATTTTCTTAACAGCGTAACTCGATGTGGAGCCTTTTCTGACGGTGACATAATAGTGGAGCTTATCGGCCTTTTTGGCAACGGCTGCTTCTTTTACCACGGGACACTTTTCGATAATCTTCTCGATATCGCAGAAGGAGATCCAGTTCCCGCCGGATTTCACCACAAGGTTATCCCTGCCCTTGAAAAAAAGATAGCCATCCTTGTCGATGTATCCCATGTCGTCGGAACGGAACCAGCCGTTCTTTAAGCTTTTTCTTGTAAGCTTCTTATCATTCAGGTATCCAGTGAAAAGCGACGGGCCCCGGTACGAGAGAACGCCTTTTTTATCCGTTCTTACCTGGAATCCTTCCACGGGTCTGCCGCAGGTGCCGGGTCTTTCCCTGCCGGGCCTATTAGAGACGAAAGGGTGACAAAGTTCGGTGGCGCCCAGACATTCAAGGACCTTCACTCCGCAGGAGGTCTTCCAGTCATTGAAAAGGGAGACGGTGAGTTTTTCTCCCGAACTCACGAAATGCCTTACGCTCTTGAAGTGCCTCTTAAGACCTGCCGCGTGAGGGAGCAGTACAGAATATATCTGGGGAACCGCGAAAAAAAGTGTCGGGCCCGGTTTCAATATTCTGCGGATAGAGTAGGGGTTGGGTATGGTCCTTGAGAGTATCACCCCACCGCCGGTCAGAAAGGGGAAAAGGAAGCTGTTGCCGAATCCGAAGCTGGTATGCATTCGCGAACACGAAAAAGAGATATCCTTTTTATTCATTTTAAGAACTGTTCTGGCAAAAGAGTCCACCGAGAGGTTCCTGTAAGTGTGCATGACCCCCTTGGGGCGTCCGGTGCTGCCGGAAGTGAAAAGTATAAGAGCGGTGTTGTTGTGGTCTGGGGCCACTACCCGGTCTATTTCAGGATACTTGTCGAGAAGGGAAGTGAACTCCTCGCTGGTACCGTAGGCTGACACACTTAAAAAACGTTTATCACTGTGCTTTCCTGAAACCTCTCTTGTGGTGAGGACAGCTCCCGGGTTTACATCCTTGAGGAGGTTCTTCCATTCTTTTTTAGAGAGAAGGGGGTCCGCAATAGCCGCCCGTATCCCGAGACGTATACAGCTTAAAAGACAGACCACAAGTTCTATCGAATCATCCAGCGCTATGACGGCCGTATCGCCGGGGACGAGGCCTTTCTCCAGGAGGAAGCTCGTGAAGCGGTTCGACATGCTGGAGAGGTTCTTGTAGGTGTATCTTTTTCCGTCCGAGTATACCGCGGGCGTCTTTTTGCCGAGGTTCTTCAGAACAAGTTCATGGTAGAGGGAATTTTCTGAACGGTCGCGTATGAGCGAGGTGTTGGAAGGAGTAAGCCCCGCCTTTTTTACCACTTCAAGAAGGGAATGCTTTGGGATGTAGCGGCCGAGCTTATATATAACAAAACGGTTCTCTTCGTCCCGGGGAGTCCCGTCGTGGACGGTAACTGTATTTGCGCCTGCTTTCAGGCCCCTGAGCTGACCTTTCTTGACCAGGGATTCAAGCGAACTGGTCGTGGGGATGAGCATCTCCGGGCACATTATCCTCAGTATTGCCGTGAAATTGAGCGCCAGGTCCAGCTCGCCGGCTTTCTCTCCGGCGTAACTTGAAAGTTCATTGGGGATGAAGGCCGAAGTGCTTCCCATGGGAATGTCAAGTTCCCTGAGAAGAAGAAGGTCGTCCGCGATGCTTTCTATGGACTGGCCGGGAAGCCCCACGATATTGCCCGAGCTTACCTGGAATCCCATTTTCTTGAGTTTCTCAAGATGCGAAAGCCTGTTGGAAAGCGTATCCGAGGGCTTGATCTTCCTGTAGAGAAGTGGGCTTGAGGTCTCGAATTTAAGGATATATCGTTCGATGCCGATACTCTTCAGCATCTTATACTGCTCATCGGAAAGATTACCGAAGCATCCGATAAGGGTGATATCGTGATAAAGCCGCTTGATCTTCTTAAGGAGCCGGAAAAGTTTATTGAAATAGTCTTCTGCCTGGCATTCCCCGGTTTGGAACATTATCACTTTTCGGCCGTCCCGGTAAAGCCTCTTAACGCGTTTAAGCACCGCCTCGTCGGCAAGTACATACCTTTTGACCCTGCTTTTTACGTTCATGCCGCAGAAATTGCAGGCCTGCTGGCACAGGTTCGAATATTCTATGACGCTTCTTACTTCGACCCTTTTGCCGAAATGGTCGTCGCGGACCTTGCGCGCTTTTTCAAAAAGCGCCTTCTGTTCGCCGCCCCGGGCCTTAAGAGCCCTGATTATGTCTTTTTTGAGGCTGAGATCGTATTGTGATATGACTTTATTTCTTCTGGGCATTTCATTCGCCTGTTCTGGGAAGCTTCTTCTTTACCAGCTTTGCTATATTATCCACCGAATCAAAGTTCTCCAGGGTTATCTCGCTCATCCTAACCGAGATCCTGAACGATCTTTCGATGAAAGCTATAAGTTCAAAAAGCCTCAGTGAATCCACGATACCCGAACCGAACAGGGATTCGTCGTTCTTGAGGCCGCCTTCGCCATCAAGGAAATGTTCCGTGATGAATTTATTTATCCTGTCCTTCATCTTTTGCGTAAAACGTCCTTTCAGGGATTTCAATAATAATATCATAGTATGGGATAAATGAGTAGGGTGAAAAGGTTCCGCCTCTATTAAGGGCCTTCTAATAGCATTTGACAAGTAAGGGCATTTTCTCTATAATTAAAGACCTTATGTGCTTTTTCAGGTTCGTTCCCCGGTAGCTCAATCGGTAGTAGCGACTGGCTGTTAACCAGTAGGTTGTTGGTTCGAGTCCAACCCGGGGAGCCAAATATGACAATCAGCCGAAACTGAAAGTTTTGGGTCTGATTAACACTCAAACCCCACAAGTTTTAATCGGCTTGTGGGGTTTTTGATTTTAGGAGAAATATGAAAATATTGAACAATATAGTAACTATTGAAGAATTAAAAAAGATAGCTCAAGAGACTTTTGGCGATTTAGTCAAAGCGGTTGTTGATGTTGACCGTGAGTTGGTTGCTATTGACGCCGAACTTCATTCTGATCTGGAGGCCTTATTTTTAGAGGATGGTTCTAAACAATGCAGCCTTTGGGGCATTAATTTTTATCCTGATCTTGAAGGAGAAGATTTTGTTGAGTTTGATTCAATGATCAATTTGCGGCCTTCTCAGGGAAATATGACCAGAGGCGTTGATTCAAAAGATATTCAGACTAAAATTCTGGACATTACAAATAAGTGGGTAAAAAGATGAGTGTTCAGCATAAAGAGCTTTCAAGCGGGCGTTGGGCTAAAATGTCTTTAGCTGAACAATTGGCTAATGTTGGCAGTGAGGTTAGCAGAGCTTTAAACTGGCAAAAAAAAGGCAAAAAGGATTTATCCCAAAGAGCGTTTAACAGGGCATTAGAATTATTAGATATGACCATTGCCCCTATAAAAAAATATTCCAGGCTTAAAGAACTTTTCAGAGTGCGTGAAGCAATGGTTGATTTCTTTTGTGGAACAAACCAGTTTTCTTCATCTGAATTGCTGTGGCGAAAGTATTTTGACCATTTTGCTTATTTAGCAAGGAAATAGATATTATGAAGAAACGAATGACGATTCAGGATAAAGCCGAACTGGCTATGAAAAAAGCTGTCAAAAAGGTCGTTGCACAGCATAAAAAAGACGGCCGCCCGCTTGCGGTTTGGGAAAATGGAAAAGTTAAAAAAGTAGATGCGAGATAAAAACTCAAAACGTATAGATCTTTACTCGCTAGATTTTTAAAATAGGAGATAGCCATGATAAGGATACTGTTGACTTTATTATTTATTTTCAGTTTTGTTTCGAACGCATTAGCATATGAGATTATAGCTACAGATGTCTATGCATACGAATTTATGAATTCGCAATATAAGGGTAAAAATGCAAATTATGAAACCAGATATGATGTAGACATAGATCAAGGGGTTATAATTGAAAAAACTGTGAGTGGTATCGTTGATGGTGCAAATATTAATATGCCAGGGCAAATCACATTTAAGATAGTTGAAAATCAAAACGGTAGAATTGTTGCTGTTTCTTTACCAAAACATGGAGTGAATGTATTAACCTTAAACGATGACGGGACTTTTCATTTTTATCAAACGTTATATATGTTGCATGAAGGGTGGCCAGTGAAAAAAGGAACTAGTACATCGGTGGTATCATTTGGCACATTTAAAAGAGCCGAATAAATATCAGTAAATCAGCTCAAAAAACTTCTTATTTCTAGCGCCTCGCCAAGTTTTAATTTTTATAAGTAATTGACAATATTGTAGTTGTGGAGTTTGACTCGTGTCTCGTTCGGGGAGCCATTTTTAAACCCTCTGTGATGCGCCTGTTGCAGAGGGTTTTATTTTTCGGCACGATCATTAGAAGAATCGCTGGGGAAAGGGTATACTATAGAAAGCAAGAGATATAGAACAAGTGCCCTAAAAGGATACGCTTATGTCAAAGAAGAAGGTGCTCTTTATTTGCATTCACAATTCGGCGAGAAGCCAGATGGCCGAAGCTTTTCTTGATCATCTGGCGGGGCAGAGCTACCAGGCGGAAAGCGCGGGTCTTGAGCCCGGTGAACTTAATCCCCTGGTCGTGGAGGTCCTCAAGGAGGATGGCATAGATATTTCGGGCAAGAGAACGAAAAGTGTCCACGATATCTACAGGCAGGGTAGAAGCTATGATTACGTTATTACCGTCTGTAGCGCACAGGCCCGGCAAAGATGCCCCGTCTTTCCCGGGAGGGCGGAGATGATGCACTGGCCTTTCGAGGATCCCTCTTCTTTTAAGGGGTCCCGTCAGGAGAAGCTCGAAAAGACCAGGAAGATCAGGGATAAGATCAAAAAAAGGATAAAAGAGTTCATCGAGCGTCCGGGATGAACCAGCGGCCGGTTCACCGGGATTAGTTTTTTACAGGAAACCATATCCAAAGGGGGTATCTCATGGAAGCTTCTCTGTTCATAGCCAGGGTCGTCGGACCGTGGTTCGTTGTCGCGGGGGCGGGTATGCTCGCTAACCGGAGGTTCTACCAGAGAGTGATGGAGGACTTTCCCAGAAACTCCGCTCTTATACTTCTTAACGGGATGATGGCTCTTACCTTTGGTATTGTTGTTTTATTGTTCCACAATAAATGGACGGCTGACTGGAGGGTGCTGGTCACCATCTTCGGTTGGGGGGGAGTTATAAAGGGCGTATGGATGACGGTCTTTCCCGAGACGGTCTCTGTTTTTACGAGTTATTACAGCAGGAACAGGTCTCTTCTGGCCGTACACGCTGTAATTGCTCTTATTCTTGGGGGTTTTCTGCTCTACATGGGATATATCGCCGGATAATTACATTGTTTAAAGGACTTTTGCTAGCTTTTACCGACCTCAGTGCGGGAGGGCCGTCCTGCATTTTTTTGTTTAATATACGCAACTACCTATAAAGAAATAACTTATATTTAAAATTAAATGCCGGCAAGTCTTGCATTTCCTCGAATGATATGCTATACTATATTAGTATAACAAAAAGGTAGTTTAACCCTGAACGGAGAGGATAATGAGCCTGTTCGAAAAGAAGAAAATATTCTATAAGGACCTTTTCATAGCATTTATATGTATTATCATATACGGATCCGTTTTTTTCTCGATAAAGTCTTCCGCTGTTGCTAATCTCATTAATGATCATTTTCCCGGGTTCTTTTTCCAAGAAGAAGGTTCTTTTTCCGGGGACAGCTTCACGCTAGCTCCGACCCTAAGGATGAAGCCCATGATAGACATCAAAGAGACCGAAGATGGGTACGTTATCGTTGAAGAGGATGTATCCGCTTCCGAGCCGCGGCGAGTCGATATAGACGGTGCCGCCTCCGGGGATGAACGCCTGAAAATGGAAGAGGTCTTCAAGGATGATGTCGCTTTCGTTTATCTTTCACGCCTTCTAGCGCGTGCGCTTCAGTTAGGTATTACCGAACAGGGGCTTAAAGAACTCATCGCAAAACATCTTTCCCATGTTGACTTCAGGAACTTTCTCTGGAGGGAGCTTTACAGTTCGCAGGGCGCTTTCTGTATTCCGTATCTGTGCAAGGACACTTCAGCCGCTGAAGGCGAGTTTAAAAAACAGCTTCTCAAGTTCTATCTCGACGACGGGACGGAACACATCTTTGCCGAGGAAGTGGTCTTCTCCTTCGGTGACGTAAAGGCGGTTGTCGAGGATCCCGTGGTACCGAGATCACTTCCCAGGGAGGATGATGAGGGCCTTCCATCTTCGGGCATACCCGGGGTGCTGTCTTCCTTCGCCAATCCCTCCGGCATGCTTCCGGTCGAGGTCAAAATAAAGAGCGTGAAGAGGCGTGGTCCGGTGATGTTCCCCGAGAAGGAAAAAGAAGAATACATGCTTAACGCCGGGGTGCTTGACATAGATAACAAGAGGCTTCTTTTCGCAAGGAGAGCCACGGAGATAGCGGTGCATGCCGAAACAGAAGAAGGTGCTGATATCCGTCGTTCGGAGATAGGGCTTTTTGTTCATGACATAAAAAACAGGGCGGTCGTTGAAGTCGACAGACAGATGCTTGTTCCCGACGGGGAAAGCATAGTGGCCTATGAAGACGCCCGCGTTATAGAAAGAAGCGGTACGATCTACGTGTACATGACCGCTGTTGAGAGGGACGGAAGCTATTATTCGGTGGTGACGACCCACCCGGCGGAAAGCTTCATGGCCAATCTGATCAGAAAGTCCGGAAACCCCGAAGCCGAACTGGAATGGGAATGGTCCGAGCCAAGGAAGATCGTTCAGCAAGGTAGGTATTCCGAGCAGAACAACAAGAATTTCGTGCCTTTCGCCAACCCCGTCATGCTCGCCGGCAAGCAATACTGGTGCGGTCTCTACAGGCCGGATGAGGACGAAAGGTCCAGTATAAGGATGGCCGTTTCCGAGGAGGGGCTCGCCGGTCCGTGGCATGACGCAGGCCCCTACATGAAGATGAGCCCGCGGGAAGGCTGGCTGGGGGCATCAGCTTATGTCGCCGAGATGCCGTCGGAAACCGGAAGGGTGGAGTATGACTTCATGCTGTACCACAAGGCTGGATACCGCGACGGGGAAAAGAAGTCCAAATACTACGATATCAGGCTCATAGTCAGCGACAGGAACAATCCGCTTAACTATTACGCTACCGAACCCATACTTGTGCCGGAAGAGGGATACGAACTGAGAGGTTGGGTCCCGGGGGCTATTTACAGCTGCGGTGCAGTCCTTACCGAATATAATCTCGCCAAGGGGGAATACGTATTTGATGTCTACTACAGCGGTTCGGACACGGCTGTTCTGCTCGCTACGGTAACGATACAGCTTGAGGATACCGACACCGAACACATAAAAGCGCGGATGATCCGCCAGGCGCGGGAAAGCTTCGGTGATATCCATGAAGCGTTCCGCCGGCTTGAAAGTTCCCGCACCTCGGCCTTTGAAAGGGCTTCCAGGGCCAGTTATATCGATCCTACGCATGCCTATTACGATCTCGGCAAACGCACGTCCGAACTGCGCGACCGGGCAGAAGCATGGAGGATCAAATGGGCCGCGGGTTTCGGGGTGGATAAACAGCTCAGGGGCATGATCAGCCAGCTTGACAACATAATCTCCATCACCGACGGCAGAAAAAGCCAGTCCGCTTCCGGCATACACTACGGGCTCAACGCTCCTTTCAACTCCATAAAGGTGTATTTGCTGAACGCGCGTACGGATGTTCTCAGTCTGCAGCGGGAAGTGGATACATCCGGGTTCGTCGAGGTCCCGGCATACAAGACCCCGGCGAATATAAGGACGGAGTTCGATTCTTTTTGCGAAAGGTTCCAGGACCTTGAAAGGGTCCGGGACCATTTTTTCTCACTTGACGGCGAGAGCCTTTTTTCTTTCAGGACCGCCTGGCGTGAGAACATGAGCTTTGTACATGAACTGGAGCGGAAGGCCCGGGGCCTTAAGAGGGATATGGAAGAATGGAACGCCATGTGGGGTAAACAGGCGGGTATACATAAAGAGATACTTTCGGTCATAGACGCGCTTGGTGATATCGAGCAACTCTGCCACGGCAGGGAGATCTCTGCCGGCGGCGGGAATAATCTCCGGGACCTGTACTACAGGCTCAATTCTCCTTTCAACAGGGCTTCGGTACGTTTTCTCAACGCCCGGTACAGCGACGGATGGCTCAGGATGGAGGATGAGATAAACCGCAAGAACGCGAAGCTCAGGACCGATCGTATGGAAGAGAACCTGAGGGGCAAGACCTCCGAGGCCATGACCTTCATGGACACTCTCAGGTTAAGGGCATATGAAGCGCGCAAGCAGGAGGAGAGGATCATTATAGGGCTTGATACAAGCTGGATACCCGGGATGGATTCCGAGCAGGGCATCGCCATACAGTCCTTATTGAGCGCCATTTACAAGTTAGAGAGGGAAGAAGGTCTGAATAACGTTTTGGTCGTAAGAGGAAAAGGCGAAGAGCTTGCTGCCAGCCTGCTGGAAAGAGCTCAAAAGACGAATACCTCCCTCGGTAATGTGGTCGTTCTGGGAAGCGAAGAGATCCTGCGATCTGAGGCCTTTTCGGCGTTAAGGAGCACCCCGGAGGAGAAAAGAGCTTTTCTGGTGGGGGTCGATGCCGCCAAACTCACCGAGAACAGTTATATAAGGATACTTAAGATGATGTCCCTGGCGATAAAACTCTCTTTCGGGGAGATCGATTCGGTACATGACCCGAAGATAACCGCCACCCGGGCGGGCCCCAGGTTCTGGGTCTTCATACCTGAAGCCGAACCCTACGATCTGATGGAGCTAAAAAGGATTTACGATACCCAGCTCCAGGCCCTCGTTGCCGCCTAATCGGTTTTTGACTTTGAGGGCTGTCCCATTATAATTAATATATAATTAATTATTAACCGGAGGCTTTGAATGGAATGTCCTTATTGCGGCAAGACCATATCCGATACTGCCATAAGATGCAGGTACTGTAAAAAGATTCTTGAAGGTTACGCTAAAGAAAAGGATTCCCTTCCAGCAGAAGTGGCCAGTTCTTTTCTGAGAGTGCTTAAAAAAATCCTCTTCAAGGGCAGAGACAGGAAGGGATGTCCCTGGAATATGCTTGACGTACTGGCGCTTACGGTCCTTGTAGTGCTTTTTGCCGCGAACGACCCTTTTCACATAGGTTCGAGCATAGTGGGGTTCGTTAGGGCCCACGTCGGGATCGTTACAAAGGATCCCAAGCTCCTGTATTACATCAGTACTTATATAAATACCCTGATCCTCAAGGGCGCCAGCCTTGTCTTCCTGGTGGTACTTGTCAATTCGCGCAACGTCTCTTTCTGGGATTCGGTCGTAGCGCGCAAGCCCAACCCGGAGCTTTGGGAAGCGTGGCTTCCGCTATATATAGGTATATCCATACTCATCCGGGAGGTCAACATGACCAACCCGCTTGTGCCGAACCTTCCGTTCAACTCGGTGTTCCCGGAGGCGCGTCTTGCCGGGAACGTGGTCATTGTCCTTGCGGTGCTTTTCGTGGCGCCCTTCGTAGAGGAAGTCGTCTTCAGGGGGTTTCTGTACCCGGCTTTCAACAAGTACATGGGCATTTTCCCCTCGGTGGTGCTCACTTCGGTGGTATTTACCTTCGCTCATTATTCCCAGGTCAGGGAAAGTTATACTTTTATGGTAGCTTTGTTCTCGCTTAGTATTATAATAACATATGTGAGGGCGAAAACCGGCTCGACCTGGATCGCCATCATAATGCATCACGTGTACAACCTGGTCACCGTGGGAATGGGGTTTTTGGATTACTTTTTACTGAAATATTGAGACGTGTCCATGTCTAGAAGATCATCCTTTCATATTCTGACGGTTATCATCATCTCTTCTCTTTTGGCAGGTGCGGTATCTGTGAGGGGCCAGGAGAGCGCATCCGGGACGCTCGGCCGCATAGCCAGATCCATGACAGAGCTGGGTAATTACCGTCAGGCCGCGGAGGAACTTAAGCCTATGCTCGAAAGCTCTCCGGATGACGCCGAGCTTCACATGACCCTGGCGATAGCCTATTACGGTCTCATGGAGTATGAGAAGGCGCGCGAGCACTTCACTAGGGCAGAAGAACTGGGCCCGGGAAGCGAGAATATCGAACTGGTGGATTATACCCTCCGGGTCATTTACAACAATAGAGAAGTGTTAGCCGATATAGAAAGGTCCAAAGAGCTTCTTGCCTCGGAAAGCGGCCCGCGGGAACTCATAATCGAGCGGATGGCTGCGGGCCACCTGAGCGTGCTTGACAGGATAGTCTCCCGTGAGTATTATTTCCCCTCGGTCATCATGGCACATATAATATGGCTGAAGAGGAACATAGAATATCTTCCCGGGATCCATACGCTTTCGGCGGATATATACTATTCGGGGATGTTCTACGAACAGGCCATAGAGGATTACAAGAAGGCGATAGAGGAAGAGCCGGATAACGCGCGGCTTTACAGGAGTCTGGCGGACAGTTACGTCGCAACGGGTGGTTTCGACGAGGCCCAGGAACATTACCGTAAAGCCCTGGAACTGTTGAGGCGCGAAGGCAGTAAATCTTCCCTTAAGGAGGCCGACCGGATTGAGAGGATCAAAAAGGCCCTTCCCAGAAGATACCAGGATATTGCCGAGCTCATACGCCTGGGTCGTTATCAGGAGGCCGAGGAGGTATGCCGACGAAGGATTTCCCTTAACCCGGCTGATTACGCCGCGATCACCCAGATGGGTCAGATCTACTGGAAAAGGGGACAGAGAAGGACCGCGATAAAACTCTTCCGCAAGGCCATACGTATCGCGCCGGATTATCCCACCGCTCATTTATACCTGGGAAAAGCATATTTTTTCGAACGCAAAATGAAAAAGGGCATAGCCCAGTTCGATATATTCAGGGAAAAGATGGAACTGTTGCCCGATACTGACGAGGATACACAGGATTTTTATATCTCGGCGTTGAATTATATCGCCTATATGTACGCGACTTCCAAGGACTATGACGGAGCGATGGACCAGTACACCAGGATCCTCGAGATCGATCCCGAGCACCAGGACGCCCACTACAATATTGCGCTTTGCTATTACGCGGGAGAACATAACCGTTCCAGGGCGTATTCTTATCTCAAAAAGGCGATAGAGCTGGATTCCGATTCAGCTACAGCCAGGCGGGCGAAGTATTTCATCGATTACATAAGAAGGAACCCCGACCCGAGGGTTGTCGCGGATCTTACTTTCATTTACGAGGAATGACATGAAAAAGATAACGAGGGACCTTACCGGAGAAGTCCTGGATAAAGCGAAAAAAGCAAGCAGGAAAAGGTGTAATTATAATTTTCATTCCGACCACTCCGATCCCATTAACAGGATGCTTAACGCGGTGGAACCCGAGGCGTATTTCCCCCCGCACAAGCATGAAGATCCCCCCAAGCGTGAGGTCTTTATCATCCTCAAGGGGAGGGCGCTATTCCTTGAGTTCACGGATAAAGGTGACCTCGCCGATCATGTTCTGCTCGATCCGGTAAAAGGCGCCTACGGCGTCGAGGTAGCCCCGGCGAAGTGGCATTCGCTCATACCCCTTGAAAGCTCCGTTCTCTACGAGATAAAGGACGGGCCGTATGAAGAGCACCGGGATAAGATATTCGCCGACTGGGCTCCGCGTGAAAACGGCCCGGGAATAAATGAATACGTCAACAGGATAAAAAAGGAGGTGTTAGGTGAAGATAACAAGTCCCCAATTCGATAATAACGGATATATACCGGCAAAGTTCACCTGTCAGGGGAGTGACATAAATCCCGAACTGGTGATCGAGGATATTCCCGAGGAAGCCGCGAGCCTGGCCCTTATCGTGGATGACCCGGACGCTCCCATGGGAACGTGGGTCCACTGGGTGGTATACGATATACCGCCCACGGGTAAAATTGAAGAGGACAGCGTCCCGGGAAAACAGGGGCATAACGATTTCGACAGGTACAATTACGGAGGCCCTTGCCCGCCGTCGGGCACGCACCGGTATTTTTTCAAGGTTTACGCTCTCAGTAAGGAGCTGGGCCTTGAGGAAGGAATAGACAAAGAGGCTCTTGAAAAGGCGATGAAGCAACACATTATAGCCAGTTCCGAGCTCGTGGGCCTTTACAAGAAGAACTAAAGGAGAGAAAAGGTGAGAACGGGCACCGCGCGTTTACCTCTTCACGGAGGAAAGGCCCCCAGATGGCTTTTCGACAGGATGAAGCTCCTGGCGAGGGAGATCAGTCTGGCCGTATGCGGTGAATACGGCACCGAAGGATATCTGGAGAAGATCTCCGATCCTTTCTGGTTCCAGGCTTTCGGATGCGTTCTCGGGTTCGACTGGCACTCTTCGGGAGTGACCACCACCGTTTGCGGCGCGCTGAAAGCCGCCCTTGAGGATGCCGGAAAGGAGGTCGGCCTTTTTGTCTGCGGAGGGAAGGGGGCCACCTCGAGAAAGACGCCCTCTGAACTGGAGTCCCTGGCCGAAAAGAGGCTGGTGGATGCCGATCCGGAAAAACTTGTTTATGCCAGCAGGATGTCCGCCAAGGTCGACAACACCGCCGTACAGGACGGCTATCAGCTTTACCACCACACCTTCCTGGTCGACCGTTCCGGAAGGTGGGCGGTAGTGCAGCAGGGCATGAACGCGGATAGCCGATGGGCGCGGCGATATCACTGGCTGGGCAGCCGGGTGGCCGACTTCGTGTGTGAGCCGCACAGCGCCGTCTGCTGCGATCAGAGGAACGAGGCGCTGAATATGGTCGACCGGAAAAGCGCCCGGGCAAGAACCCTTACCGCGGAGCTGGCGCGCCGGGACCCGGTAAAGACGGTCTCTGAATACAAGCGGATAGATTCGCTTAGACTTTCATCGAGGCATCACGTTACAAAGCGGGATATAAGGCCCGAGAACCTCAAGAAGATTCTTCTTGGCTCTTACCGGAAGGTCCCGGCTAACTTTGAGCAGCTGCTGGGGCTGCGCGGGGTTGGGCCGGCCACTATCCGGGCGTTAGCTCTGATCTCGGAGCTGGTATACGGCGCCAAGCCGAGTTTCCGCGATCCTGCCAGGTTCAGTTTCGCTCACGGGGGCAAGGACGGGCATCCCTATCCGGTGAACAGGCAGGTATATGACAGCTCAATAGACTTTTTGAGGCGCGCCGTTTCAAAGGCCCGTATAGGTTCTACCGATAAAATGAAGGCGTTCAAGAGGCTCAGCCGGTATGGATAAAGTCAGGGGGCTTGCTTATCGTTTTTTTTAGGGTATTATATATTTGTTAGTCTCATGGTGTGCGTAATGAACAGGGAGGTAGATCATGTCTGTAGGTAAATCGGTTGACATACTACTGGTCGAGGATAATCCGAACGACGCCGAGCTTATAGCGAGGGCTCTTGAAAAACACAAGTTCATAAAGAAGGTGCATGTCGTTGAGTCGGGTGAGGAGGCCCTTGACTTTCTTTTCGCGCGGGGCAAGTTCGAGAAGAGAAAAAGAGAACCTGCCGTCAAACTGGTTTTTCTGGACCTCAACCTGCCCGGGATGAGCGGTATCGACGTCTTGAAGGAAATGAGGGCGGACGACAGTACGCGCAATATGCCCGTCGTTGTTCTTACCGTTTCCAAGGAAGAAGGGGACATGCTTGACAGCTACAGTCTAGATGTCAGCAGGTACATAGTCAAGCCCGCGAGTTTCGACAGGTTCGCGGAAGAGCTCTCGGAACTGGCCCTTTACTGGCTTCTTTTTGACCAGTTGCCGGATTGAGGATGTCCGTCTTATCTATTCAGGGCACCGGTAACATTGTTTTCCCTTCCGATATAATGTATACTCTAACGGAATCCGTGTATCTAATAAATTATCCTAAGCACATATTATGCAGAAAGAATCACAACTGAAAAGAGAGCTGGGCCTCTTGGACGTCTTTTGTATTGCTTCCGGGGCCATGATAAGCTCCGGTCTTTTCGTGCTGCCGGGTCTGGCGCATGCTCTGGCGGGGCCGGCGGTAACAATATCCTATATGCTCGCAAGTTTACTCGCCATGGCTGGCATGCTAAGCCAGGCGGAGCTGGTATCGGCGATGCCCCGCGCCGGAGGGACCTATTTTTATGTTACGCGCAGTATGGGTCCCGCGCTTGGAACGATCAACGGGCTGCTTACCTGGCTCTCTATTTCCCTGAAAAGCTCTTTCGCCCTTGTGGGCATGGCAGCATTCACCACTCTGGTGGTCGACTGGGACCCCAGGTTCATCGCTCTTGGGTTCTGCCTGATTTTTCTTTTGATCAACTTCATCGGTATCAAGGAAGCGGGAAGGGTGCAGATATCCATTGTTGCCGTGCTTCTTATACTGCTGGTCATATACATAGTCAAAGGCGTGCCCGCTATAGAAAAAGCGAATTTTCGACCCTTCGCTCCCCATGGGATGACCGCGATATTCTCGACCGCGGGTTTCGTGTTCGTTTCCTACGGGGGTCTTCTCAAGATAGGCAGTATAGCCGAGGAAGTGAAGAACCCGGCAAGGACCGTCCCCCTGGGGATGATAATATCCCTGGTTTCGGTGAGCGTGCTTTATATCATAACCGTCTTTGTGACTTCGGGCGTCTTGAGCAACGAACAGCTGAACAGGTCCCTTACCCCCATATCTGACGGTGCGTTTGTTTTTATGGGTGAGTGGGGGAAGGTGGCTCTCGGGGTGGCCGCTATCCTCGCTTTCGTATCGACCGCGAACGCGGGTATAATGTCCGCTTCAAGATATCCCCTGGCGCTGAGCCGCGATCACCTTCTGCCGGAAGTGTTCGGCCGGATCAACCCCAGGTTCAAGACCCCCGGTTTCGCTATACTGGTCACCGGGATCATTATGATAAGCGCGTTATTCCTGGACCTTTATGTGCTGGTGGAAGTGGCATCCACGGTGCTTATACTTACCTTCATGTTCTCGTGCCTCTGCGTTATCATCATGCGCGAGAGCAAGGTCCAGAACTATCAACCAAAGTTCCTTTCGCCGCTTTATCCGTGGGCCCAGCTTGTGGGCATATTCGGATGCTGGCTACTGGTCGTTAACATGGGGAAAGAGGCGCTCTTCATAGGATCGCTCCTTTTCGCCTGCGGCCTTACTGTCTTCTGGTTCTACGGCAGGCTCAGGGTGAACAGGGATTTCGCCCTGCTTCACCTTATAGAGAGAATAACGCCACGGGAACTTGTGGACGTATCTCTTGAGAGGGAACTCAGGGAGATCATCCTTGAAAGAGACGAAGTCGTAAAAGACAGGTTCGACAGGATCATAGAAAAAAGCGATGTTCTTGACATATCCGGGTCCGTGACCATGTACGATTTTTTTAAACTGGCGGCGGAAAAACTTTCCCCGAAGATAGATGTCCCTTCCTCGCATCTGGTGGAACTTCTCCTGGAAAGGGAAAGGCAGAGCAGTACCGTGTTGAGCCCGGGCCTGGCGATACCGCATATAATCATTGAGGGCGCAGAGAAGTTCTGCATATTGGTTGCTCGTTGCAGGGAAGGCATAATATTCCCCGGTAAGGACAGAAAGGTCCATATCGTGTTCGTGATAGCCGGCACGAAGGACGAGCGCAACTTCCACCTGAGGGCTCTTTCGGCAATAGCGCAGATAGTGCAGGATCCCAAGTTCGAGCAACGCTGGATGAAAGCCAGGGACACAGAGGTCCTTCGCGACCTTATTCTCACCGGGAAACGCAAGCGCCACGATTAAAGAGCACACCAGTCCATTTGCCGGGTTTTTCCCCGAATTTTAGTCTTGACAATCCATCCCAAAAGTATTATATTTGTGAAATCAGGAACGAAATCTGTGAATATTGTTACAAACTATCATGGCTGACAAGAAGATACCAGAAGGGACCATATCCCGCTTATTCGTTTATTTCAGGGAGATATCAAAGCTCGTCGATCTCAAGATAAGGACCATATCCTCGGCGGAGCTCGGGGAGCGGACCAACCTGAGCGACGCGCAGGTAAGAAGGGATTTGGGGTATTTCGGCCAGTTCGGTGTCAGTGGTTCCGGATACGATACCGCCGAGCTTAAAGAAGCTCTGGAGAAGATACTCGGCAAGGACAAGACGTGGAATGTGGCGGTGGTAGGCGCCGGGAGACTGGGGCAGGCGCTCATGTCGTATTCGGGCTTCAAGGAGCACGGTCTTGAAGTGGTGGCGGCCTTTGACGCCAGTTCCCGCAAGGTCGGCAGGGAGATAGGCGGTATAAAGATAAAACCTGTTGACGAACTGCCCAAAGTGGTCTCTAATAAGAGAATATCGATCGGTATCATCGCCGTCCCGGCCGAGAACGCGCAGGAAGTCGCCGATAAACTGAACAGCGCCGGCGTCAAGTGCCTGCTGAATTTCGCGCCGGTAAGCCTTAACGTGCCCGAGGACGTTAAGGTCAAGGACGTTGATCTTTCGAGGGAACTTGAGACATTATCTTATTTCCTGGCGAGGTAGAATTATATGAAATTTATAACCAATGAAAACCTGGCAGAGCTGCTTGATGCCCTTAAAGAAGATTACAGGGTTTTCGTGCCCGTCAAAAAGACCGATATCGGAAGCTACCCGATCAAAAAGGGAGCACAGCGGTATTACCGCGAATACGAGGAGTTCACCGATGATATCGTGATAGGCGAGGTGCGGCCCTTCGAGCCGCTCAAGGCGTTCTTCACTGCCGCCAGGGAAGTTGTCGCGAAGGGGTTCACCTCCGAAGTCCCGCATCAGGAGGATAAGCCTTTCGCCATTGTCGGGGTAAAGAACTGCGACCTCCGTCAGGGATTCGCCGTGCAGGACCATGTCTACAAGGACCATGATTACGAGGATCCCTTCTACGTGAAGAACCGCGAGAACAATCTGATAATCGCTTCCGACTGCACATGTGCCATAGATACCTGTTTCTGCCGCGCCGCGGGGAACCAGCCTTATCCGGAAGAGAATTACGATATCAACCTTTCCCCGGTCAGAGACGGCTACCTGGTCGAGGTCGGTTCCGCGAAAGGCGAGAACCTGCTTGAGAAGCACGCCTCGCTCATCGAGCAGGTCGGCGAGGAAAGAGCCCGGGAAAGGGACCAGCAGCGCCAGAGGGTCACCGAAGAGGTAGACAGCAACATAGAACAATACGAGGTCCCGACCTACAGCAAGTTCAAAAGCGACATCATCGAAAGGAACTGGGATTCGGACGTCTGGTACGAAGAGTCCAAGACATGTGTTGAGTGCGGCGCATGCACCATAATATGCCCGACTTGCCACTGTTTCTTCCTGTATGATCAGAAGGACGGGGATAAGATGGAACGCCTGCGCGTGTGGGATTCCTGCATGCTCAAGCATTACGCGAGGGTCGCCGGGGGGGAGAATCCCAGGGGCGAGCTATGGATGCGGCTGCGAAACAGATTCGAGAAGAAATTCGACTTTTTCCCCAAAGTAGCGGATTTTTACGCTTGCACGGGATGCGGAAGGTGTGTATCCGCCTGCCCGGCGAAAATAGACATAAGAAAAGTACTGAAACGGCTGGTAGACAATGTGTAGCGGTAACAGGGACAAGAACATATACAGGCCCATAGAAACGGAAGTTCTCGATGTGGTCACCGAGAGCCCGGCGATCAAGACCGTCAAGCTCAGGCCCAGGGAAGAGCTTACCTTCCAGACGGGACAGTTCATCGAGCTTACCGTGCCCGGCGTGGGGGAGGCTCCTTTTACGCCTTCTTCGTCCCCGGCGGTAAAGGATACGATGGATGTCACCATCATGAAGGTCGGCAAGGTCACCGAAAAGGTGCACGAGCTGAAAAAAGGCGATATAGTGGGACTGCGCGGACCTTACGGGGTTGGGTATCCGCTGGATGAGTACAAGGACAAGGAAGTGCTGGTTTTCGGCGGGGGAGTGGGGCTGGCTCCCCTGAGGAGCCTTATGTTCGCCCTTCTTGACAGGATAGACGATTTCAAAAAGTTGTATTTCCGTTACGGGGCGAAGACCCCCGGGGATATCATTTACAAGGACCTGGTCAGGGAATGGTCCCAAAGGAAGGACCTCGATTTCAGGATCACGGTCGACAAGGCCGACGAGGAATGGACCGGCCACGTGGGACTTGTTACCACGATACTCGATGACATGGACGTTGACCTTGAGACGGCGATAGCGGTCGTCTGCGGCCCTCCCATAATGATGAAGTTCGGTACTTTCAAGCTTCTGGAACTGGGGTTCAAGGAACATAACATATATCTTTCCATGGAAAAGAACATGTCCTGCGGCCTGGGCAAATGCGGGCACTGCAGGATAGGCACTTATTACGCGTGCAAGGACGGGCCGGTATTCAGTTACGATAAGATCAAGGATTTTCACGACATCTGGCAGTGAGCGAGAGGATCACATGGATACAAGCGCAAAACAGGTATATCACGGTGAAATAAACACCGAGCCGAAAAAGGGCAAGGACAAGAGGCTCTTTATCGACCTGGACGTGTGCGCCTCCGGGGAATGCCAGGACTGCCAGATAAAATGCAGCTATCTTTACCACAGGCAGACGGGCAATAACGGCATTATCTCTGTGGCGGAACTTGCCACTTACGCTCTGGTATGCCGCCGGTGCGAGGAGCCTCATTGCGTGGCCTCATGCCCCACCGATGCGCTCGAGCAGCAGATGGAAAAGGACAAGTTCCTTATCAGGCATAACTTAAGGTGTATAAGCTGCAGGTCCTGTTCGCATGCCTGCCCGTACGGGGTTATATATCCGGAGCTGGTGCCCCTTCTTGTGCACAACTGTGATTTCTGCCTGGACAGGCGCAGTGACGAGGAAGAACCCCTTTGCATAAAGACCTGCCCCTACGGGGCGCTGAGCCTTAAAGAAGGCGATGTTGAACTTGACGAGAACACTTTTCTGGTGGGGAATAATATCATCGTCCATTCGACACACTGGGATTGGGAGAAAGCGTGAGTTATATATATTACTTACTTATATACGGTTTCCTGCTGACGGCTGTTCTAGGCCTGGCGGCGAGCTGGATCGACAGGAAGGTCACAGCGCGCGTTCAGTACCGCGTGGGACCTCCCTTATTGCAGCCGGTATACGACATTATTAAACTTCTCGGCAAGGAAACGCTTCTGCCGTCGGGTTCTTCCCGGCTTTTGTTCCTGGGAGCGCCTCTTCTTTCTCTGGGAAGCGTCGTGCTGGTCTCCACCATACTGTGGATGAACAACCTTGACCCGTCGAAGACATTTATAGGCGATATCATAGTGGTCATATATTTTCTGACGGTGCCGTCACTGAGCCTGATAATGGGAGGGTTCGCTTCCGGAAACCCGCTTTCGGCGATAGGTTCCTCAAGAGAGGCGAAACTTGTCCTGAGCTATGAACTGCCGTTCATACTGGCCATACTTGTCCCGGTCATCCATTCGGAGTTCAGCATACGGCTGGGCAACATCCTTGCGGCACAGGCGGGGCAGGGGGTCTTTGTCGGCAGTCTTTCAGGGGTGCTGGCGCTTATTGTGGTGGTCATTTGCATGCAGGCCAAGCTGGGGCTTGTCCCCTTTGACGCCGCCGAAGCCGAAACGGAGATAACCGGCGGGTGTCTTCTTGAATATTCGGGTGCCGGCCTTGCTCTATTCAAGCTGAGTAAGTACATGCTTCTTTTTGTACTGCCGTTTTTTATCATTATCCTTTTCATGGGCGGGATAAGGCTGGACGGGATCCATCTTGTGTGGGGTCTATTGAAGTATCTCGGCCTGGTAGCGCTTGTAACTGTAATAAGGAATACCAATCCCAGGGTCAGGATAGACCAGGCGGTGAGGTTCTTCTGGGGGCCCGTGACCGCCATCGCGATCGTGGCGGTCGTCCTGGCATTCATGGGAATATAAAGTTTTTAAACGGGAATGGATCATGAGCGTAAAGATAAAAGCATTATTGAAGTCGCCCTGGGTTTTCCACCTTTCCACGGGCAGTTGTAACAACTGTGATATTGAAGTGCTGGACTGCCTTACTCCGAGGTTCGATATAGAGCGTTTCGGGATGCAGCTTGCGGGCAGCATAAAACACGCGGACATACTTCTTGTCACCGGGTCCGGCAACCGCAAGTCCATGGAAAGAGTGAAAAGGATATATCAGCAGATATCAAAACCCTGCCTGGTTGTCGCTATAGGCGAGTGTTCGCTTTCCCGGGGGATGTTCATACACAGTTATAACTGCCCGGTTCCGGTGGACAAGGTGCTGCCGGTCGACGTGTATATCCCCGGATGCCCCCCGAAGCCGGAAGCGATCATAGCGGGTATAACCAAGCTTATACAGAAGGTCGAGCGGGAAGGGCTCGCCGGGAAAAAGACCGGAGAGAGAGAAAATGAACAGGACTGAAATACTTAGCAGCATAAAGAACAGATTCTCCCAGAGCGTGATCAGCGTGCTGGACAAGCACGAGGACCGGGTGTATATCGACATAAAACCGGAGTCGCTTGTCGAGATCGCGACATACGTGTTCAAGGACCTGGGCGCGCGGTTCAACATAGCCACGGGGCTTGACACCAGGTACCTGATAGAGATACTTTACCATTTCACGATCGATCAGATGAACCTCATGATCTCGCTGAGGGTGAAGCTCCAGAAAGATAAACTGGTCATTGACTCTCTGGCGCCGGTCTTTGAAGGGGCAAACTGGATAGAACGGGAGATGAACGAGATGCTGGGAATAGAGTTCAGGGGCCACCCGGACATGAGGCGCCTGCTTCTTCCCGATGACTGGCCCGAAGGGGTCTATCCGCTCAGGGCGGAGTACGAGGAATGGGACGAGAACGCCATCAGGGACCGCGGGATCGAGTGATCCTCGCTTGTTGCTGGATGTGCCACAAAAATAAAAGAGAAACATACCATGGCAAAAAGAACGATAGTACCGATAGGACCATATCATCCTCTTCTGGAGGAACCGGAATTCTTCACGCTGACGGTCGAGGGGGAAAGGGTCGTTGATATCGACGCCCAGGTCGGGTATAACCACAGGGGCATCGAGAAACTTTCCGAGATGAAGACTTTCGACCAGTCCGTTTTCGTTATCGAGAGGATCTGCGGGATATGCTCGACCAGCCATCCCTTCGCGTTCACCCGCGCGGTCGAGAACGTTATCCCCATGGAGGTCCCCGAGAGGGCAAAATATATCAGGACGGTAATAGGCGAGGGGGAAAGGATACATTCGCATCTTTTGTGGCTGGGTCTGGCGGGCCATTTTCTGGGGTACAATACCGTGTACATGTGGGCCTGGAAACTGAGGGAGGAGATCCTGGACGTCATGGAGATCCTTTCAGGGAACCGGAATAACTATGCCATGTTCCGTCCCGGCGGGGTAAGAAGGGATTTCCGCAGCGAGGACATACCCCTTGTGCTGAAAAAGATCGATTCGATAAAGCCCACGCTCGAGATGCTTCACAAGGCGGTCATCGATGACCCGGTGCTTCATGCCAGGACAAAAGGCGTAGGCGTGCTCACCGAGGAAGAGGCGATCGATTTCTGCGCGCTGGGACCGACCTCGAGAGCTTCCGGGGTGGCAAAGGATGTCAGAAAAGACCTGCCGTACGCGGCGTATGACAGGGTCGAGTGGGACATGATAGTCACCCATAACGGTGATGTCTTCGATAAGCTGATAGTGAGGATACTGGAGATGTTCGAGTCCATTAAGATCATAGAGCAGTGTCTCAAGAACCTCCCCGGCGGGGAGATAGACGCCGACCTCAAGAGCATACCGCCCGGGGAAGGGATAGGTACTCACGAAGCCCCCAGGGGGGAATGCTTTCATTACGTCAGGTCTGACGGGACGAATTCGCCCGCGAGACACAAGGTTCGCGCTCCCACCTTCATGAATCTGCCTACTTACAAGGCGACCGTCGTGGGGGAGACCATATCGGACGCGACCATCATCCTGGCGGCGATAGATCCGTGCTACTGCTGTACCGAAAGGATGGCGGTCAAGGACACCTCCGGTAAGAAAATGTACAACGGGCAGGATCTTATAAGGCTTTCGCAGGAGAAAACCGAAAAACTGAGGAAAACCAGGAACAAATAAAGGAAAAAGCAGGTTTAACCAATGGGTTTTGAACTCATCTTTCAATTCGACAAACTGGGCTTATTCATGGCGGCGGTAGCCGGTTTCGTGGGCGCCCTTATACTTGTCTACTCGGTGGGCTACATGGCCAGGTACGGGCACAAGATCGAGTTCTACGGTTATATGCTGCTTTTTCTCTCGGCCATGATGGGGCTCATTTTCTCGGCGAACATACTTTTGATGTATGTGTTCTGGGAAATAACGGCTTTCTGCTCCTGGCGCCTTATCGGTTTCTACAGGGGGGAGAAGGACCTCTGGTGCGCCGACAAGGCGTTCCTGGTGACGTTTTTCGGAGCTTCTCTGATGCTGGCGGGGCTTATCATACTTTACATCAATCACGGCACGTTCGATATGGCTCAGCTTAAGGGAACCCAGGTAAGCACGCTGGTCTTCTTCCTTTTCATGGGGGGGATATTGTCCAAATCCGCGCAGCTTCCGCTCTCCAGCTGGCTTCCCGACGCCGGGGTTGCCCCGACGCCGGTCACGGCCCTTCTGCACGCTGCGGTCCTCGTGAAAATAGGTGTCTTCGCGTACTGCCGGCTTTTCTGCGATATCCTGACTGTACCCCAGCAGGCCGCTTTCTGGGCTATGGTCATCGTCATGCTATCGGGTTTCGTGGCGGCCCTTAGCGCACTTATCGACACCAATATCAAAAGGATACTGGCCTATTCGACCATCAGCCAGCTATCCTATATATTCTTGGGTTTCATAGTGAATACGGCCCTTTCGATAGCGGCGGCCCTTCTTTATATTCTTGTCCACTCGGTGGGCAAGGCGGGCCTGTTCCTTTCCGCGGGTGTGGTCGAGCAAAGCACCCACACCAAGGACATCAACAAGCTTGGCGGGTTTCTCGGGATGATGCCGCTACTGGCCCTGGGGTTCGTGCTGAGCGCTTTTTCCATAGCGGGCCTGCCTCCCTTTGGCGGTTTTTTCAGTAAGTTCTATGTGGTCCTGGGCACTGCCGAGGCGGGACACCGAGTGGTCGCCGGTGTAGCCATGCTTACCGCGGTAATAACGCTTTTGTATCTTTTGAGGTTTTTCAAGGGTGTTTTTCTCGGAGAATGCGAAGTACCGGCTGAGAGATCATCCCCGCGGAGCATGATCAGCGTGGTCCTTGTCCTGGGGGTAGTTTCCCTGCTTATAGGGCTTTTTGCCAAATTCCCGCTTGAAGCTGTGAACTCAATAGCCAGGGGCCTAGTAAAATGAACATGAATATATCGATATTTTTCACAGTATTCGCCTGGATCTTCGGAGGACTCATAATTTTCTATTCGCTGTGGTATGCGCGGGATATGAGGCGCCGCCTTGAATACCTGGTATATTCGCTTCTTACGCTCGCGTGCGCGACGGGCGCGTTCATGTCTGACGACATAGTGAAGTTCCTGGTATACTGGGGGGCTCTTCTGGTGCTTCTATTCGGGATGCTGGGGCTGGATTCTTTCAAGACAGCCGGTAAGGCAATGGCTATGCTCGGTATAGGGGATTTCTCTCTTATGCTGGGGATGATCTTTCTTATAGCTTTTACGGGCAAGACCTCTTTAAGCGAGATAAGCGCGGTGCCGACCCTTTCCGGGATAGGTATGCTTTCGTTCATACTCATTGCAGCAGGTGCTGTTGCTAAGGCAGGGGTTTTCGGATTCCATAACTGGATAGTCGAGGCATCCGAGACCGGATCACCGGTCACCATGGCGTTCCTTCCGGGGTGCCTGGATAAGTTTTTGGGGATATACCTGTTCGTCAGGGCGTGCCACCATCTTTTCAAGCTGAGCCCGATACTTATGGTCGTCTTCATGGCCATAGGCGCTTTTACCATACTCCTGGCCGTTCTGCTCGCGCTTGTGCAGCACGATTTCAAGAAGCTTCTGGCCTATCATGCCGTGAGCCAGGTGGGTTATATGGTCCTGGGCATAGCTTCGGGCACGATCCTGGGTATAGCCGGGGGTATTTTTCACATGTTCAACAATACGATTTACAAGTCCTCGCTCTTTCTTAACGCGGCCAACCTCCAGTACAGGACAGGCACGACGGAACTTTCGCGCCTCGGAGGTCTTGCCCGCCTCATGCCGGTCACTTTTTTCGGGACCGTGATATCATCTCTGGCCATAGCGGGGGTGCCGCCCCTTAACGGTTTCGTTTCAAAGTGGCTCATTTACCAGGGGCTCATCCCCCAGAGCGTCAGCACCGTAGGGGTTTTCAGGATAATATTCCTTATAATGGCTATGTTCGGATCGGCCCTTACCCTGGCAAGTTTCATAAAGGTGATATACAGCGCGTTCCTGAGCGAGAAAACAGAAGAGATGCCCTCTGAGGTTAAGGAAGTTCCTGTATGGATGAACCTGCCGGTAATTATTTTCAGCGTCTTGTGCGTTGTTTTCGGTATATTCGCAGGTCCTCTCGTAGTCAGGCCCTTTCTTGAGCCTTCTCTGGCGACCGAAGTGGTCTCCCAGGGTGTATGGCAGCCGTCCCTGGCTACGGGGCTGATACTTCTGGGTATCGCTTCGGGGGTTGTCATATATTTCCTCGGTAAGCTTCCCGTTCAGGAGAAGGACATATTCATAGGAGGGGAGGTTCTGGAAGGTAACCGCGTTCAGGGGACTGAGTTCTACCTGGATATACGGAACGTGAACCCCCTCACGGGCTTCTACGCCTATACCGATAGAGGCGGGTTCGATTTCCACCGCGGCATACTCCGCATTTCCAGGGCAGTTGCGTATGTTTTTTATTACGGGGTGGACCGCCTGATAAATTTCCTGACCGACGGGGCCGGGAAACTGGTCTTTTTGGTCAGCTCCCTGTTCAAGGGCACCCATTCCGGTCTTCTTGACAGGTATGTCGCGTGGATACTTTTTGGATTTATAGTAATACTGGGAGTGTTGTTCAGATGCTTGAGTTATATGTAGTGATGGCCTTTATGCTCATAGCCTCCGCCATAGCGGTTTCGCTGAGGGGACTGCTATCCAGCGTTATCTCGGTAGGTGCCGTTGGCCTGGGGCTTTGCGTGATGTTCCTGCTGCTTAAGGCCCCGGATCTTGCGATAACCCAGCTTGTGGTCGAGATCCTCATGCTGGTCATTCTCATAAGGGCCACGATAGGAAGGGGAGTGTCCCGCATTTTCCACAGGTCGAGCGTCTGGATCTTCGCGGTGTTCTTCGTATTTGCCGCGGGTTTCCTCGCGGCCGCGTGGGTATCTCTCAAGGATATGCCGGCTTTCGGTGAGCCGCTTATGAGGGTGTCGGATTATTTTATCAGGAACGCTCTGGAAAGAACGGGTGCGGCGAACATAGTCACGAGTGTGGTGCTGGACTTCAGGGCTTACGATACTCTGGGGGAGGCTACCATACTGTTCACCTCCGTGATCGGTGTTCTGGCACTTATGAGGAGCAAAGGAAGGAAGAAGACAGATGAAAGGGATGAGCCTGATAGTTAAGCGTATCACCCGTTACACTGTCGGGATGATACTTTTGTTCGGGATATATATCGTCCTCCACGGGCATATCACCCCGGGAGGGGGATTCGCCGGGGGAGTGATAATAGCGCTGAGCTTTATCCATTTCGTGCTCGCTTTCGGAGGCGAGTCGGCGGAGGAGAACATGCCCAGGAAGTTCCTTTCGATCGGTGAATCCCTGGGCGCGATATTCTTCCTGAGCATAGGTCTTCTGGGCCTTGCCGGGGGTTATTTTTTCATGAACCTCCTTGGAACGGGCGAGCCCTTCAAGCTTTTAAGCGCAGGAACGATACCGCTCAGCAATATAGCTATCGGGCTGAAAGTGGGAACCGGGCTTTTCGCGATATTCATGGCTCTTTCGGTCTTTAAACTTGCCAGAAAAGAAGGAAAAGAATGATATTGTTCGTATTGGATCTAGTATTGATGCTGATGGGGCTTTACGTCCTCATCACCAACAGGAACCTCATCAAGAAGGTGATCGGGTTCGCTATAATGGAACACGGGCTGAACCTTCTGCTTATCATGATAGGCTACAGAAAGGGCGGCGAAGCTCCGGTCGTATCGCCGGGCATGTCCGTCAGTGCGATACCTTTCGTTGACCCGCTGCCCCAGGCTGTGGTCCTTACCTCCATAGTCATCGGGTTGGGTATAACGGCTCTGATGGTAGGCATGTGCATAAGGATATACCAGAGATATGGAACTTTCGATATCGCCGAGATCAGGAGGCTGAGAGGATGAATTATATCGTACTTTTCGCAGCTTTACCTTTTCTATCGGCTTTCCTCATACCCATACTGAGGAAGGTCCTCAAGGATAAACCGCTTGATATACTTCCCGTGGGGGTCACTCTCGCTCTTTCGGGCATGAGCGCCTACATGGCTTTCTTCCGTCCGGAGATGCCGCTTGTATATCAGCTCGGCGGATGGAAGATCCCCTTTGGGATATCTTGGTTGCTTGATCCGCTGAGCCTTTTCATGCTTGTGGTGGTGAACGTTATAACTTTTTTTGTTACCGTCTACTCGGTCAACTACATGGAGCAATATACGGCGAAGTGGAAATATTACACGCTTCTTATGCTCATGCTTGGCGGCCTGAACAGTGTTGTGCTGGCGGCCGATATCTTCGATATGTATGTTTTCATAGAGATAGCCGCCGTTGCAAGCTATGCGCTGGTGGCTTTCGGTACGAAGACCGAGGAAGTGGAGGCGTCTTTCAAGTACATGGTTTTGGGAAGCATAGCTTCGGCGTTCATACTTCTGGGGATAACCTTTCTATACGCCAAGACATCAACGCTGAACATGTTCGATATGGCCAGCGCGCTTTCGGCACAGGGAGCCAGTGGGAATTATCTTCTTTTCGTGTCGGCGCTTTTCATAACGGGGTTGGGGCTCAAGGCCGCGCTTGTTCCTTTTCACGCGTGGCTACCGGACGCGCATCCGGCGGCGCCCGCTCCTATTTCGGCTATGCTTTCAGGGCTGGTCATCAAGACAATAGGTGTTTATGCGCTGGTCAGGATATTTTTCAATGTTTTTCAGATAACCCCGGTCACCAGTGAGCTCCTGCTCGCTCTCGGGGGGCTCTCGATGTTCGTCGGTGTCATCCTGGCGATCGGCCAGTGGGATTTCAAGAGGCTTTTGGCGTATCACTCCATCAGCCAGATAGGGTACGTGGTCTGCGGTATAGCAGTTGGCACGCCCCTGGGAATAGCGGGGGGTCTTTTTCACCTTATGAACCACTCTGTGTTCAAGGGGCTACTTTTTCTTAATGCCGGGTCCGTGGAATACGCAACCGGTACCAGGGACCTTAAGCAGCTCAGCGGCCTGCAGGAGAAGATGCCCCATACTTCGTGGACATCTCTTGTCGCTTCACTTTCAATTGCCGGGGTTCCGCCTTTTTGCGGTTTCTGGAGCAAGCTCCTTGTTATCTTCGCGCTTTTCCAGGCGGGAAGACCCTTTTACGGAAGTCTTGGCATACTGGTCGGACTGATAACCCTGGGTTCGTTCCTGAAGATACAGAAATACGTCTTTTACAGAAAGATCAAGGAAGCCTTAAACGAAGTGAGGGAAGTCCCTGCGCTCATGTGCGCGTCGATGGCGGCTCTTGCGGTCTTTTGTCTGGTGCTGGGCATCTGGTTCAAACCCGTTCTGGATGACATGTTGATGCCGGCCGCCGAGGTGCTCGCGGCAGGGAAAGGGTATTTTTTGGCTTTAACCGGAAAATGATATGGCACACGTTAAATCAAGGATCATAACTTTTTTTGTGACTTTCGCGATATGGATCGTGCTTGTGTGGGAAATGGACCTCGTGTCCGTGGCCATCGGTATAATAGCAAGCGTGATCGTTTCGGCGAGCGTTGGCTGGCTTTTCGTGGATTACCCCGCTAAATGGACGCAGCCCGTGCGCTACTGGTATTTTCTCAGGTATATAGGAACTTTCCTGAAGGAATGTGTTCTTGCGAACGTAGATGTGGCCTGGCGAATCGTCCAGCCGGAGATGCCCATAAACCCGGGTATAGTGAAGGTCAAGACCAAGCTTCGCACCGAAGCGGGGCTGACCTTCCTGGCCAATTCGATAACTCTCACACCCGGGACCCTTTCAGTGGACATAGATCCGGACGAGGGAATAATCTACGTGCACTGGATCAACGTCAGGGACGAGGACCTCGTTAAAGCGTCGAACATAATCGTCAAGCGATTTGAAAAAGAACTGGAAAAAGTATTCGAATGAGCATTTTTAGATGGATAACAGGTACGATCGCGTTAATAGCCGGTGTTCTGATATTGGTATTCTCTGATATGCCGCTACTGACCAAATATCTGATGCCGTTTTTGGTGGCGGGATTCCTGGCTCTGTTCAGACTTATCAAGGGGCCGACCGCGGCGGACAGGGCGGTAGCCTCGGATGTTCTGGGCATCCTTATAGTCGGCATATGCGCGATATTCGCTATTTTCACCGGGAAGGACTGGTACATGGATATAGGTATAGCGTGGGCGCTTCAGAGCTTCATAGGAATACTGGCACTGGCAAAATATCTGGAAGGTCGTGATTTTGATGCTTGAGACAGTCGCTTATTTTTTCATAATAGTCGGGATAGGGTTCGATATACTGGCATGCATAGGGCTTGTCCGCCTGCCGGACGTCTACAACCGGCTTCAGGCCTCCACAAAGTGCGTCACGCTCGGCACCTGCGGTATAATGTTCGGGATATTCCTTTTGCGGGGCTTCACCCCCGCCGGTGTCAAGGCGCTTCTGGCGATATTCTTTCTTCTTTTGACCGCGCCCACGGCGGCACACGCTCTGGCCAGGGCGGCGTATATAAGCGGGATCAAGCTGTGGGATAAAAGCTCGGTCGATTATTATCAAAAAGCCAAGGAGTTCAAGGAATGAGGTTACCGAAGCTCAGGGAGCTTATAGAAGCTATAAAGGCAGTGATAAAGGGGCCGTATACCTCGAAGTTCCCCGCGCGGCCGCACCAGCCGCACGAGAATTTCCGGGGCCAACCCAAATATAACGACGAAAAATGCGTTGGCTGCCTGGCATGTGTCCATGTATGCCCGGTAGAGGCGCTGGGCTACAAAGATAAAACCGATACCGATAAACCCGAGAGGGAACTGATACATTACACGGATACGTGCATTTTCTGCGGCCAGTGCGAGGCGGCTTGTATCGCCAACAACGAAGGCATCAAGCTGTCCAACGACTGGGAGCTATCATTCTTCGACAGGAAGAATGAATCGCAGGAATCGATAAAGAAGCAACTCCAGCTTTGTGAATGTTGCGGGGACGTGATAACCTGCAAGGACCACCTTAAATGGATCGCCGAGAAAATAGGGGAGCTTACCTTCTCCAATCCCACCCTTTACATTTCACGCCTCAGGAGTCTTGGTATAGTAGATGAGAATATAGTTTCGGCGATGAAGGATTACGGCAGGTCTGACAGGGTCAAGATACTATGTGCCCGCTGCAGGAGAGAATCGACTTTCACGACCAGGGACGAGCAGCAGAAAAAGGAAAAATAGCGGCCACACCGGCCGGGTCTCATACCATAACAAGGAGTGAACGCATCCATGGGAACACGACTCCTTCCGAACATATTAAAAGGAAAGATCGTATTTATCGGCGTTGGTAACGTGCTGCGCGGTGATGACGGTTTCGGTCCTCGGATGATAGAGCGGCTGATTCAGGAAACCCCGCATGTCTGTTTTGATGCCGCCACCGCTCCCGAGAACTATGCGGGAAGGATAATCAAGGAAAAACCCGATACCGTGGTTATTCTGGATGCGGCTCATCTTGGCCTTGATCCGGGGAGCTGGCAGGTTCTCACCGCTGATGAGATCGCCTCCTCAGGGCTTACAACGCACGACCTTTCGCCCGATATGTTCATAGGTTTTTTAACAAGCCAGTGCGCGGCCCGGATATACATGCTTGCGGTTCAGCCGGAGACCGTTTCCTTCGGCGAGGAGATGAGCCGAGCGGTCTGGAACGTTATTGAACAACTCGTTAATATCATAAAGGAGGAGACATGCACGAGACGCACATAATTAAACCCATAATAGAGGGGATGACCAAGCACGCGCAGGAAGAAGGAGCGAGCAAGGTCACCAACGTCAAGCTTAAGGTGGGAGAGCTTACCTGCACGAGGGAAGACTCTTTCAGGGAGACTTTCAACGTGCTCGCAAAGGGTACCGTGGTAGAAGGCGCCGAGCTTGAAATAACCATGTTCCCGGGAACGATAGTGCAGCTGCTTTCGTTCGATATAGAGTAGATAAGATGAAAAGGAAAAAAGTGCTGGCGCTGGGGGCGGACCTCAAGAACAGGGCGCTTCTGGCCGACGGATGCGATTTTTATTATACCGGTGATGCCGGTGACCTGAGTGACGCGGCTAATTACGCCTCTTTCAGGAAGGGGGTTTTGCGTCTTTTAAAGAAGGCGGACTCGCTCCCAGAGGTCATCGCCTACGATCTTCATCCGGGTTTTTATTCCGCCAGGTTCGCCAGGGAGTACATCGAAGAGCACCCGCGAGTTAAAGAATGCCCGGTCCAGCATCACCATGCCCATATAGCAAGCGTCATGCAGGAACACGGCTTGAACGGCCCGGTTATCGGCGTCTCCTTCGACGGGACCGGTTACGGCAGCGACGGCGCCAGCTGGGGAGGCGAGTTCCTGGTCGTTGATAGGAAAAGTTTCAGAAGGGCTGCCCATCTTGAATATATAAAGATGCCCGGCGGGGACAAAGTGATAGCCGAGCCATGGAGGATGGCGCTGAGCATTACGGGCACTGAAGCGGCACCTCTTCTGGGAGAGGTGCCCGAAGAGGATATAAAGATAGTCCTGGATATGATAGAAAGAGGTTTTAACACGCCCCTCACCTCCAGCGCGGGCCGGCTTTTTGACGCCGCTGCCGCTTTGACGGGCCTTTGCCAGTACGCCCGGCATCCCGCGGAAGGTCCGATAAAGCTTGAAGCTCTCTGCCGGCGGGGAGAAAAGGGCAGATACCCTTATTCCGTGCGTGGATCTGACGGGCTTCTTGTGGCCGATACCAGAGAAGCCTTTCGCCAGATGACCTCTGAGCTTACCTCCGGTGAAAGTAAAAGCGCCTGTGCCACCAGGTTCCATAATACGATGATAGATGTAGTTGCCAGTGTGGCCGGCAAGCTGGCTGAAACCATCGGTTTGAACGAAGTGGTTTTAAGCGGGGGCGTCTTTCAGAACGAGTATCTGCGCGAAGGCGCTGTAAGGGAACTTTCCCGCAAGTGTTTTAAGGTATATACGAACAACAATATGCCCGTAAGTGACCTTAACATAGCATTGGGGCAGTATTATGTGTCTTGCAACTCCTGCTAAAATAGTAAAGATCGATAAAGATTCTGCGGTCGTTGATTTCGGCGGCGCGGAGAGGATTATCTCCCTCGGCGTGCTTTCCGGGGTAAAGGTAGGCGACCACGTGCTTGTGCATGCCGGTTACGCCATAGGAAAGATCTCCAAAAGCGAGGTCACAGAATCAATGAAGGCCCTGGAGGAACTCAGAATCGTCATGAGCCGGCAACGGGGAGAAAACCGGTAAGATGAAACGTAACGTGATAAAACTTATGGAAGTATGCGGAACGCATACCATGGCTATCGCCAGGTCCGGGATCAGAAAGGTAATACCCGGCGGGATAGAACTTATCTCCGGACCGGGTTGTCCTGTTTGCGTGACCAGCCAGAAGGATATCGACAGGGCGATCATGATAGCCCGGGAGAAGGACGTTGTCATGACGACTTTCGGTGACATGATGCGCGTGCCGGGGAGCCGTACGAGCCTGGAAGGGGTTAAAGGGCTTGGCGCGGACGTCAAGGTCGTGTATTCACCCCTGGATGCGGTGAGTATGGCTAAAGACGCCCCCGATAAGAACGTTGTGTTCATGGGAGTGGGGTTCGAGACAACTTCACCCCTTGTGGCATCGGCTGTCATAGAGGCCAAAAAGCGAGATATACGCAATTTCTCCGTTCTTTCCAACTTCAAACTTGTTTTTCCGGCACTTGAAGCCATAGCCGGTTCCGAGAAGATAGCGGTCGACGGTTTTATCTGTCCCGGACACGTGAGCGTTATTACCGGCAGCGCACCCTACGAGGATATAGCTCGCAGGTTCGGTAAACCCTGCGTGATAACCGGTTTTGGTCAGGCCGATATAATCAAGGGTATAACGCGTCTTGTCGATCAGATAAACAGGGGAGATAACAGGGTCGAGATAGAGTACAAAAGGGCGGTCACCAATAAAGGCAACACAAGAGCTAAAAGCGTTCTGGATGAGGTGTTCAGCCCATCTGACGCTGAGTGGCGCGGCCTGGGCAAGATCACAAAAAGCGGACTTAAGTTCCGGGATGACTATTCTTTCTTTGATGCCAAAAACAGGTTCCCGGTAAAGGTGCCTGAGCCAAGAGTTCCCAAAGGCTGTATATGCGCCGAAGTGCTTCAGGGGATAAGCCGGCCCGGGGACTGCCGTCTTTTCGGCAAGGCGTGTACGCCTTCTTCGCCGGTGGGTCCGTGCATGGTCTCCTCCGAGGGTTCCTGCGCCGCGCAGTACAGATATGGAGAATAAGAAGATGGTAAAGGATAAGACAGTAACGCTCCAGCACGGTAACGGCGGGAAGAAGATGCACGAGGTCATAGAGGTCTTCCGCTCGAAATTAACCAACCCGACGCTCGACGAGATGGCCGATGCCGCCCAGCTTGAGGTCACCTCCGGCAAGATCGCGTTCAGTACGGATTCATTCGTGATAAAACCCGTTTTCTTCCCGGGAGGGGATATAGGGGAGCTTGCCGTTTACGGCACGGTCAACGATATTTCTATGAAGGGCGCCAAACCTCTTTTTATCTCGCTTGCTTTGATCATAGAGGAGGGTTTCAGCTTAAGTTCCTTGGAAAAAATAGCTTCTTCGGTAAAGAAGGCCGCCCGTGCTTCCGGGGTCAAGGTCGTTACCGGCGATATAAAGGTAGTTGAAAAAGGAGCGGCCGACGGCATCTTCATCAATACCTCCGGGATAGGAGTTGTCGAAAAGGGCGGTTATTTCACGGGGGCGAAAGCCCGTGCGGGGGACACGGTCGTGATTAACGGCCCCATCGCCGAGCACGGCATCGCAATTGTCAATGCCAGGGAAGATCTGGGGTTTACCGGTGATATCAAGAGCGATTGCCGCAATCTTAACCATTCTGTTGAGAAATGCTTGAAAGCCTCCAGGAATATAAGCGTGTTACGCGACCCCACAAGAGGCGGTCTTGCCACTACACTTAACGAGATAGCGGATAACTCAAATCTGGGTATAGACATAAACGAAACAGATGTTCCCGTCAGACAAAACGTGCGTAAACTCTGTGATGTTCTTGGTTTTGACCCTCTGTATGTGGCCAATGAAGGAAAGTTCGTTTGTTTCGTGCGGGAAAAGGACTCCGAGAAGGTGCGTAAGGCAATGGGACCTGGTTCGCGTATCATCGGCAGGGTCACAAAAGCCCACAAAAAGAAAGTGCATCTTATAACACAGCTGGGGTCCACGCGTATATTGCCCATGCTGGAAGTCAGTCAACTTCCGCGCATATGCTAATAGAATAACGGGCTCACGCCCGGTGAAGCCCCATCTCTTGAACGATTTCTCTTTTGAAATATATTCTTGACATGCCTCCTCAAAGCGTTACAATTATTAAAATCGTAACACCGTTAATCCTGTAAAAAAATGAAAGGATTTAGCCATGAGATCCATTGACAAAGCAGTTCTTTCGGTATTCTTGATCGTTCTTTTTATGACCAGGCCCGTTGGCGCGGCTCAGGCGCCTTCCAATCTTGAGCTCATGAACCAGCTTAGAGAGCTCCGGCAGATAGTCACAGAACAGGGCGAGCGGATAACGGAGCTTGAGAGGTCACTTTCCCAGCACAAAGAGGAGCTTTCCGGATATAAGTGCGTGATAGAAGAACACGAAGAACTCATAAATAAAGAAAGGTTAAGAGGCATATCCGCTGAGATGAGAAAACGCCTCGAGGGCCTTAAGACCGTTGGCCCCATCGAAGTGGGGGCTTCGGCGACTTTCATGGGGCAGGGCACACCCAGCGCCAATTCTTCCGGCGGGGATAAACAGGATGACCGCTTCGACGCGTCCTGGACAGCCGAAATAGAACTTGCCAAGTCCTTCGGAGAGTGGGGATACGCTTATATCCTGATGGAACCGGGGCAGGGCTCGGGTCTGAACGAGGATCTTTCACTGTTCAGCCCGGTCAATTTTGACGCGGCGGCCACCGGATCCAGCCCCAACGTCACCGAGGTATGGTACGAGCAGTATCTTTGCGATAACTGCCTCGCGGTGACTTTCGGTAAACTGTATTTTCCCAACTATCTTGATACCAATGAATACGCCAATGACGAGAACAGGCAGTTCTTCTCAGGTATGTTCCGTAATGCCGATACGATAGACTTTCCCGGGGCGGACCAGTGCTTGGGCGCTCGCGCGTCCTTTGCGCCGCGCTTTGCGGATTACCTCACTCTTGAAGCGATGTGGGGGGAGACCGACAGCGACTATGAACAGGTCTTTGACCACCCGTTCATCGCAACACAGCTCAACCTGGCCCCCGCGAAGTTCTTCGGATATGATGCGCAAGAGTGGGGAGGTAATTACAGGATGTATTTCTGGTATAATGGCGAGGATCACACCAAGATAAAAGCGCCTGAGGAGACGAAACTGAACAACTACGGTCTGGGTATAAGCTGTGACCAGAAGATCACAGATATGGCCGGAATTTTCGCCAGGTTCAGCTGGCAGGATCCGGTGGTCAGCGATATTGAGTACCACTGGTCTTTGGGCGGCCAGCTCAAGGGAGGTCTCTGGAACAGAAACAATGACGTTTTCGCAGTAGGTGTCGGCCAGGCGATACCGGGCGCCCAATACGGTAAACGAGGTAATCCCAACGGTACAGAAACCCATATCGAGACCTACTATTCTGTTCATCTTAACGAACACGTTGCAGTCAGTCCGGATATACAGTGTATCTGGAGCCCCAACGGTGTGAAGAACTCCGAGCAGGGTGAGCGCGGTCCCATCTTCGTTTACGGGATAAGGACTTTCATTGATTTTTAAAACCGGAGGGTTGGAATGAACAAGGAAATCATGGTACTTTGCGCTACGGCCGCATCGATAGGCTTTATTCATACCATCTTAGGCCCCGATCATTACCTGCCTTTCATCGTCATGAGCCGTGCCAGAAAATGGTCACTTGCGAAGACCTCGCTGATCACGGTCATATGCGGGATAGGGCATGTTCTGAGTTCGGTGGTGATAGGTCTGGTCGGTATATTTTTCGGCGTTGCCATAATGAAGCTGGAAGCGCTTGAGGCCTTCCGGGGCAATCTTGCCGCGTGGGCTTTCATAGGGTTCGGCCTCATGTATTTCGTGTGGGGTATCCACAGGGCCCTGCGGAGTAGATCCCACGCCCATGTGCATGCTCATCCGCACGAAGCTGAAGATATCAAGCAGGGCAAAAGGAATATCACCCCGTGGGTGCTTTTCACGATATTCGTTCTCGGACCCTGCGAACCGCTTATTCCCATACTGATGTATCCGGCGGCAAAGAGCAGTCTTTTCGGTATCTTCCTGGTAACGACTGTTTTCGGTACCGTGACCGTTATGACAATGCTCTCGGTCGTGCTTGTTTCCGCATGGGGGATCAGTTTCGCGCCTCTGGGACGCCTGGAGAAATATTCCCACGCGCTCGCGGGCGCCACTATCTGCCTTTCGGGACTCGCGATACAGCTTTTGGGGCTTTAGGGGCTGGTAGGATTCTCTATTATTCTTATCTAACGACGGGGTTTACTCAGGCATACAAGTTGTGTTATCATCAGTAATCTGAGAAAACACCGTTTCCCGTAAAAAGGACAGCAAGAGGATCATAATGGCCAGAAGACAGATATACATGGATCATAACGCTACCACCCCGCTGCATCCGGAAGTGAAAAAAGCGCTTCGGGAGGGGATGGAGCTCTACGGCAATCCTTCCAGCCTGCATTCGTTCGGGAGGAAGGCGCGTCACATGATAGAAGAATCAAGGGGCAAGGTAGCTTCGTTCATCAACGCCGATCCCGAGGAGGTAATATTCGTCGGCAGCGGCTCGGAAGCCAATAACACCGTGCTTTCGATGCTCATGTGTCCCTCAAAGGTATGTTCATGCGGTAATGCCGACATGGCAGGTCGCGAGATAATCACTACCAGCATAGAACACCCCTGCATAATGAGGACCTCGGAATGCCTCCAGGATAGAGGCGTCCCCATAAAATATCTTTCGGTGGATCAGTACGGCAAGATCGATTTCGAGGAACTGGCCGGAGCCATAACCGGCAGGACGGGTCTGGTCTCTGTCATGATGGCCAATAATGAAATAGGAACAGTTCAGGATATTAAGGAGACTTCACGCATCGTCCGCGAAAAAGGGGTGCTTTTCCATACAGATGCCGTGCAGGCGGCCGGCAAGATGCCGGTGGATGTGCGGGAACTGGACGTGGACTTTTTGACCCTTTCGGGGCATAAGATCTACGGTCCCAAAGGCATAGGCGCGCTTTACGTCAGGAAGGGAACCCCTTTCTGTCCACTTATACGCGGGGGGCACCAGGAACAGGGCCGTCGCGCCGGCACGGAGAACACCCTTGGAATAGTGGGCATGGGTAAAGCCGTGGAAGCGCGCGGCAAAGAGATGAATACCGAGAGCAAACGGCATCTTCAGATGAAGCGGGCCCTCAAGGAAGGTCTAGCCGGGAGTATCCCCGATATACGCTTCAACGGGCATCCGACCGATTCTCTTGCCAACACCCTTAACATGTCCTTCAAGGGCGCAGAGGGGGAGGCTATATTGCTGTATCTCGATGAAGCGGGTGTTGCCGTTTCAACCGGTTCGGCCTGCGCTTCGGGTTCGCTGGACCCTTCGCATGTTCTAATAGCCACCGGAGTACCCGTTGAACAGGCTCACGGTTCCATAAGGGTCAGTCTGGGAAGGGGGAACACCATGAAGGATATTGATTACCTGCTGGAAGTCTTTCCTCCCATAATCAAGAAGATCCGGGATATGTCATCCGCCTATAAGAGGGAGTCATAATGGAGAAAGAACGGAACGAATGGGTTTATACTGAAAAGGTCAAGGACCATTTCCTGAACCCCAGGAACATACTCGAGGACGAGCAGAGCTACGAGGATGACGGCAAGGGTATTGTCGGTAATATCAAGTGCGGCGACCGGATGATGATGGTCATCAAGGTTGATAAGGATAAGAACGTGATCACCGACTGCAGATGGAAGACCTACGGCTGTGCCAGCGCGATCGCTTCAACTTCGGCCCTTTCTGAAATGGTGATAGGCATGCCGCTGGAGGAGGCCTACCATATATCCCCGAAGGACGTTACCGCGCAGCTGGGCGGGCTGCCTGAACACAAGATCCACTGTTCGGTCCTGGGCGACAAGGCTTTAAGGGCCGCAATAAACGATTATTACCAGCGTAACGGGATGCCCGAGAAGGTACAGAAAGAGGAAGCCAGGATAATATGCCAGTGCATGAACGTGACCGATCACGAGATCGAGGATGCGGTGCTTGACGGTGCTAGGAATTATTATGAGCTTCAGGAAAGGACCAAGCTGGGTACCGTTTGCGGCCAGTGCAAGGATGAAGCGATAGAGCTTCTTGAGAAATATAAGAAGAAACACTTTGGAGAGGCCTGACCGCATTCAGAAAAATAAGAAAATAATTCTTGACAAACCGCTAGACGGGTTGTAAAATAAACCATGTAACGCACGTAGTAGTGCATTAAGGCGATGAGGCGAACGGGAGAACCGTCCGCCTTTTTTATTTTGAGACCGGCAACGGATCGCCTGTTCAAAGTTGAAGATACAGGATGAGGACGTCCTTTTTAGCCGCGTGGATGCGGCGGAAAGGGCGTTTTTTTATTTATGTTGATTTTGAACAGGAGGGTGATAAAATGGTAAAAATAACCACAGAACCGAAAGAGAGAAAAGGAGCGGATATCATGGATAGAAGAGAGAATGTTTCCAACGTTGAGAGCGTACCTGACTTTTACGGAGAGAACGTCTTCAGTATCAGGAACATGAGGAACTATCTTTCAGAGGGCGCTTACAAGTCCCTTCTTTCAACCATAAGAGAAGGCAGGTCCCTGGACCCCAATATTTCCGATGAGGTGGCCGATGCCATGAAAACCTGGGCTGTGTCCAAGGGGGCCACTCATTTCACGCACTGGTTCCAGCCCCTGACGGGTACGACGGCCGAGAAGCACGACGCCTTTATCGATCCCGACCACGAGGGAGGCGTCATTATGAAGTTCTCCGGCAAGGAGCTTATCAAGGGAGAACCGGACGCTTCCAGTTTCCCTTCAGGAGGCCTCAGGGCGACCTTCGAGGCGCGCGGCTATACGGCGTGGGACCCGACATCACCGGCCTTTATTAAGGAAGGCGAGAACGGGGCGACCTTGTGTATTCCCACGGCTTTCTATTCCTATCACGGCGAGGCTCTTGACAAGAAGACGCCTCTATTGAGGTCGGCTGACGCCCTTTCGAAACAGGTCTGCCGCCTGGCAAAGCTTTTCGGGATAGATACAGAGAATAAACGTGCTTACGCCACTTTGGGCCCGGAGCAGGAATATTTTCTCGTGGACAAAAATTTCTACAGTGAACGGCTGGACCTTATCCAGACCGGAAGGACGCTCTTTGGCAAGGCACCCGCCAAACACCAGCAGATGGAGGACCATTATTTCGGGGCCATAAGGTCAAGGGTCATGTCCTTTATGGATGAACTGGACCGCGAGCTCTGGAAGCTAGGGATACCCGCCAAGACGCGGCATAACGAGGTATGTCCGGCGCAGTTCGAAATAGCTCCGGTGTTCGAGGAGCAGAACCTATCGGTCGACCATAACATGATAACCATGGAAACGCTGAAAAAAGTCGCCGAGAAATACGGTTTCGTTTGTCTTCTCCACGAAAAACCTTTTGCCGGCGTGAACGGTTCCGGTAAGCATAATAACTGGTCCATCGTCGGCCCTGACGGTAAGAACTGGCTTTCTCCGGGGGATAACCCTCATGAGAACGCCAAGTTCCTTACCATGATCGGCGCTCTTATGATGGCCATAGATACTTACGCGGGGATGTTAAGGGCCAGCGTGGCGAGCGCCGGTAACGATCACAGGCTGGGCGCGAACGAGGCGCCGCCCGCGATCCTTTCCATTTTTCTGGGAGGGCAGCTCATGGATATAATCGAGCAGATCGAAAAAGGCGGGGCCAAGACCTCAAAGGTTGAAGAACCCATAGAGATAGGGGTGACCTCACTTCCGCCTCTGCCCAGGGACGTGACCGACCGCAACAGAACAAGCCCATTCGCGTTCACCGGCAATAAGTTCGAGTTCAGGATGGTCGGATCCAACCAGAGCTGCGCGGGGCCGAACGTTGTGCTGAACACCATTGTGGCCGAGGCGATCGATCAGATATGTTCGAGAGTGGAAAAAGATATGGAGTCGGGCGGGGATTTCAACGAGGCCCTGCAGGAGGTGCTCCAGGACATAGTCAAAAAACACAAGAGGATACTTTTCAACGGGGATAATTACACCGAAAAGTGGCACAAGGAAGCCGAAAAACTCGGCCTTCCTAACCTGAAGAACACTCCGGAGGCCCTTGGCGCGGTGATAGCCCCGGAAGTGATCAAACTCTTCGAGAAACATAAGGTCCTTTCGGAGACCGAGCTCAGGTCAAGACATGACATCTACGAAGAGCAGTACGAGGCTACCATAACCATCGAGGCCAGGGTGGCACTTGAAATGGCGCAGACGATGATAGTGCCGGTCGCGATAGACTACCAGAGCTCTCTGGCAGGGACGATAGACGAGGTCAAGGCTTGCGGATGCAAACCTACCCAGATGCAGGAGCTATTGAAGGACATATGCGACCAGACAGATAAGACCCTGAAGAGTATAAAAGACCTGAACAAGGCCATAGAAAGCGCAGATACTGCCGCAATGATCGATAGCATGACACAGCTGCGTGGATCCGTTGACAGGCTGGAAGCCATGCTTCCGGCCGATTTATGGCCTCTTCCGTCTTACACGGAGATGCTGTTCATTATGTAAAATCGTTAAGGGCGGCGGAACGGACCGCAAAGGGGGTTCCGCCGCGATAAAAGAAATACGGAGAAACAGATATGCCTAACAAGAAAACCTCGGAGCAGGAATTCCTGACAACGTTGACCAAGATAAGCAAGGCCATCACTTCGGACTTGTATCTTGAGGACATACTTAAGCTCATAGTGAGCTTAACAGCGAGCGTAATGGGCGCCAAGACCTGCGCGCTGTGGCTTCTGGATGATGAAAAACAGGAATTGCGCATAAGGGCCACACAGGCCGTAAGCGAAGAATATCTTAAGGAGAGGTCCATAGGAGTCGGCGAAGGTATAGTGGGTCTTGTAGCCAAGGAAAAGAAACCCGTTGTCATCCTGGATGTACTGGAGGATGAAAAATACAAGAAGAAAACACTGGCCAAAAAAGAAGGTTTTGTCTCTATGCTTAGCGTTCCCATGCTCGTCAAGGACAAGGTAATAGGCGTGGTGAATATATACACTGACAGCGAGCACAAGTTCACCAAAAGCGAGATTGATCTTCTGAGCGTGGTCGCCAACCAGGCGGCAGTAGCCATAGAGAACACTGAACTGATGGTCAAGACCAAGGTGATCCAGGAAGAACTGGAGACCAGAAAGAAAGTCGAGAAAGCCAAAGGCATTCTCATGAAACAGCAGGGTCTTTCCGAGGATGAGGCTTTCGGCCTCATAAGGAAGTCCAGCATGAATAAACGCGTTTCGATGAAAGAGATAGCGGAAGCCATAATACTCAATTACGAGATAATTGCGTAGTTAATTCTTTTCGTTCGGACAGGGAAGTCGGACAAGGCAGCGTCGCGCAGGAAAAACCCGGGAAGTTTATAAATTGCTCTGGGATGAGGAAGATGAGCGAAGAAGCCCTTTTTAAGCTAAGACAGCTTGGAAGGGTTTTTTATTTTTACGAACAACTTATAAGGAGGGAAAAATGTTTTCAGGAAAAAGGTTTTTCGTTTTGATCCTGACCATACTGGTTATTTGGGCGGTGACAGCAGAAGCTCTCATGGACACAGAGGAAGGATGGCTTCCGCAAAAACCGGAGTGGATGCCGGATATATCGCATTCCCATTCTTTCCTGACCAAATATATATGGAGGGGATGGAATCTGGGGGACGATCCGGTGTGGCAGATGGATACTTCCGTGTCAAAGTGGGGACTTACCTTCGATATATGGACGAACTACACTTTTGACAGTGACAAGTCCGACGATAACGGTTTGTATCAGGAATTCACCGAGGTGGACTATACTGTGGACTACACGATCAATATGGAACAGCTTTCCGGGGTTTCCGGGATGGACTTTCCGGAAGTTATTCTTCCCTTAAGTGTATCAGGAGGTTATGTATATTACACGTTCCCTAATCTTGATCGGGATGACAAATTCTTCGATACTCACGAGGTTTATCTGGGAGCTTCTTATGACTGTTTCCTGCAGCCCTCGTTCATCTGGTACTGGGACGTGGGCGTGGGTAAAGGTAACACCGATGGCGGAGGTGACGGGTCATATTTCCAGTTCGGCCTGGGACACACTTTCGAACTGGCTGAGAACGGCCTTTCCGCCACGATAGGGTGGACCACGGGTATCATTGACGAGCAGTGGACGGATGAGACGGGGTGGGCCGACATGGTGTTTTCGGGTGAGGTCGCCATCCCCATATTCAACTATTTCACTATTACGCCGAGTATCGCTTATTCCCTGATACTCGACAGGGATACGTACAACGATGACGCCGAGAACGAGTTCTACGGCGGGATAACGATAGGTTTTGATTACTGATCTGAAACAAAGGAGGGCAAAATGTACAAGAGAACATTGAAACTGATCTTCAAGGCAGCGGTGCTGGCTGTCGCTTCATTTGCCCTTTCCAACAAATGCGTATTTGCGGAAGGGGTGACAACGTACGCTACCAGCGCGGGTATCGATACGTTGTGGGTGTTGATAGCGGCCTTTTTGGTGTTTATCATGCAGGCCGGGTTCGGAATGCTTGAAGCCGGGCTTATCAGGACGAAGAACACATGTAACGTGCTGATGAACAATTTCCTGGATTTCTGTATGGCGTCCATGGGGTTTTTCATCTTCGGTTACGCTATTATGTTCGGCTCCGGTAACGGGTTCATGGGGTTGGAAGGCTGGTGTCTGATAAACGCCACTCATGAGGGCCACTTGCCTCTGGAGGCCACGTGGCTTTTTCACGCGGTCTTCTGCGGTGCAGCCGCGACCATCGTTGCGGGCGGTATAGCCGAAAGGATGAAATTCCAGGCGTACCTGATGTATTCGTTCCTGATATCCGTGGCTGTTTATCCTTTCGTGGGCCACTGGGTCTGGGGAGGAGGCTGGCTTTCTGGTCTTGGTTTTGGTGACTTTGCCGGTTCGGCCGTCGTTCATGCCGTCGGCGGTACCGCCGCGCTTGTCGGGACCATGATAGTGGGACCGAGGATAGGCAAGTACAATAAAGACGGTTCAGCCAACGCCATCGAAGGACATTCCATGGCGCTCGCTTCACTGGGAGCGCTGATACTCTGGTTCGCGTGGTTCGGGTTCAACCCGGGATCCACGCTCAGCGTGGGTGACGGAAGCCTTATGGCCAAGGTTGCCATGAACACCAACCTGGCCGCGGTAAGCGGAGCCCTTGTGGCGATGTTCACCGCATGGAAGCTGTGCGGTAAACCGGATCTTTCGATGACCATGAACGGCGCTCTTGCCGGACTGGTCGCGATCACGGCCCCGTGTGCCTATGTTATACCCGCTGAATCCATCCTGATAGGAGCGATAGGCGGGGTCATAGTGGTTCTGGGCACACTTTTCCTTGATAAGGTACGTATAGATGATCCCGTGGGGGCTGTTCCCGTGCATATGATGAACGGCATCTGGGGTACTCTGGCGGTGGGTCTGTTCGGCCACAAGGCGCTCGGCCTGGCCAGGGACGGCCTCTTCCACGGAGGCGGGTTCGCCCAGCTCGGCGTGCAGGCCCTGGGGGCTCTTACGGTCGTTCTCTTCGTGGGAGGCGCTATGACGGTCGTTTTCAAGGCAATAGACGCGATCGTAGGTCTGAGGGTCTCAAGGGATGAAGAACTTAAGGGGCTTGATATCGGTGAACACGGAATGGAAGCCTATTCCGGATTCCAGATATTTACCACCAAGTAAAAAAGCTTGAGTAATACATGAAGGAGGTCGAAATGAAACTTATAGTAGCCATGATACAGCCACATAAACTGCCCGATGTGAAAAAGGCGCTTTATGACGCCGAGGTCTACAAGATGACCGTCACTAACGCATTGGGTTGCGGGCAACAGAAAGGATATACCGAGACCTATCGGGGCGTAGTTCATGATGTCAACCTGCTTAAGAAGGTACGCCTTGAAATAGCGGTTAACGAGGACTTCGTGCGGCCGACCATAGACGCTATCATTGAAGGCGCCCGGACAGGGAATATCGGGGACGGCAAGATATTCGTCCTTGATCTTCAGGAATGCATCAGGATCAGGACCGGCGAGAAAGGCAATGAGGCTATAGGTTGATAACGTCTTGAAAGTTCTATCCTGAACTCTGGAAGTGTTTGACAAAGTCCGACGGTTGTAATATAATAAAAATAACGAAGAAGTTATTAAAGGCAGTGAAGCCTCCTGGACCTGGTCCCGGAGGCTTTTTATATATGCCTCTCCTAAGACAGGGGATTGGTGGCAAGGAAGCCCTTTTTAAGCTACGTTACGTACGGCTTAAGAAGGGCTTTTTTGTTTGGATGAGGGTGCACATATTTTAAGCGTTTTTTGAACACGGAGAGGATCATGAAAAAGATAAAAAAAGGAAAATTGATCGATTTTAACCGGGGTGATGTGTACCACAAAGTGATAGGCGATACCGAAAGGAACCTTATAGAGGAAGCTTTAAGGCGATCTTTCGGCAATCAGACCATCGCTTCGAAGATACTCGGGATCAATCGCAATACCCTCAGGTTCAAGATCAAAAAATTCGGTATAAATACTAGAAAATACAAGATATAATGGGGTAAACGAATATGAAACGCTCAAGGCCTCGCATAAAACAGGGACTTTATGATCCGCGCTTCGAACACGATAGTTGCGGCGTCGGGTTCGTATGTGACATAAAAGGCAGAAAGTCTCGCGAGAACGTGCTTAAGGGCCTGGAGGTCCTGGAGAGGATGGCCCACCGCGGCGCCGTCGGCTCCGATCCCAAGACCGGTGACGGGGCGGGGGTGCTCATACAGATCCCTCACAGATTCTATCTGGAAGTATCCGCCCGCGAAGGGATCGACCTGCCTTCCCCGGGAGGATACGGTACCGGGATCATATTCCTGCCGGTTGATTCGCACCAGAGAAGATTCTGCGAGGAGGCCGTCGAAAAGGCCGTTGAGAAGGAGGGGCAAGTTTTTCTCGGGTGGCGGGACGTTCCGGTGGATGACTCGATCATAGGGAAAGTGGCCGCCGAGTCCCAGCCGGTTATAAGGCAGGCGTTCATAGAAAAGGCCGAACCGGTTCGGGACCGGATGGAATTCGATCGAAAATTATACGTTATAAGAAAACTGGCGGAGAACACCGTAAGAGAATCCGATATATCAGGGAAGGACTTCTTTTACATAACAAACCTTTCATCAAGGACCGTAAGCTACAAGGGTCTTCTCATGCCGACGCAGCTGAGGCATTACTACCTGGACCTTCAGGATGAGAATGTCGAAAGTTCCCTTGTCCTTGTGCATTCGCGGTATAGTACGAACACTTTCCCGACGTGGGATCTGGCGCAGCCTTTCAGGTTCCTTGCCCATAACGGTGAAATAAACACCCTCAGGGGCAACATAAACTGGTTCCGGGCCAGGGAACGACTTCTCTCCAGCGGACTGTTCGGCAACGATATTGAGAAGATAAAACCGGTCATAGTCGAGGGCCAAAGCGATTCGGCAACGATCGACAATGTTTTCGAGCTTCTCGTCCTGGCGGGCAGGTCTCTGCCCCATGTCATGATGATGCTCATACCGGCGGCCTGGGAGAATAATCAGTTGATGGACGGAAAGCTCAGGGATTTCTATGAGTACCACGCCTGTCTGATGGAACCCTGGGACGGTCCGGCGGCCATCGCTTTCACCGACGGGACCAGGATAGGCGCCGTGCTGGACAGGAACGGTCTTCGGCCCGCTCGTTACATCATAACCAAGGACGGGTTTGTCGTGATGGCCTCCGAAGCCGGTGTGCTTGACATAGAACCTGAGGATATACAGCTATCGGGCAGGCTGGAACCCGGAAAGATGTTCTTCATCGACACGGAAAAAGGCCGTATAGTGGATGAAGCAAGTATAAAAAGAGCGGTTTCCGGAGAGAACCCTTACGGGAAATGGAACAGGGATAATATAGTCGAACTGGAAGACCTCCCGCCTTCGGGTGTACATGGTAAGCCCGCGGAGGACCTTTTGGCCCAGTTGAAGGCTTTCGGGTACACCCGTGAAGACCTCAGGATGGTCATGAAACCCATGGCCGAGGAAGGCAAGGAACCGATCGGTTCTATGGGTAACGATACCCCGCACGCTTTTCTTTCACGCAGGCCGCATCTATTGTACAACTACTTCAAGCAGCTTTTCGCGCAGGTCACCAACCCGGCAATAGACCCGATAAGAGAGGAACTCGTGATGAGCATCACTAGTTACGTGGGGCCGGAGAAGAACATACTCGAACAGACCCCCCAGCACTGCCATAAGCTTGCGGTAAAGTTCCCGGTGCTCACCAATGAGGAACTGGAGAGGGTCCGCCAGATGAACACCTCATCCTTCAGGAGCAAGACGGTGCATACATACTTTGACGCGGGTGGCAGGGAGGATTTCATCAAGGCTCTCGAAAGAGTCTGTTTTGAGGCCGAATATGCCATAGAACAGGGGTATTCTTTCGTTATTCTCAGCGACAGGGGAATAGACAGATATCATGCCGCTTTACCTGCGCTTCTGGCGGCGAGCGCCGTTCACCACCATCTTGTAAGAAGAAAAAGACGTTCAGAGGTCGGCCTTATAGTCGAGAGCGCCGAACCGCGTGAGGTGGAACATTTCGCGCTTCTTTTCGGTTACGGCGCAGATTGTGTGAATCCTTACCTGGCGTATCGTACCGTGGAGCACCTTATAGAGGAAGGGCACGTAAGGTTGGCTCCGGAAGAGGCTCTTGCAAATTACAGGAAAGCCCTGAGAAAGGGTATCCTTAAGATACTTTCCAAGATGGGCATTTCAACGTTGCGCAGTTACCGGGGCGCCCAGATCTTCGAAGCAGTAGGTATAAGAGATGGAGTCGTTGATAAATATTTCTGCGGCACGGTCACGCGCGTGGGAGGAGTGGGCCTGGATGAGATCGCCGGGGAGACGCTTGCCAGACATCGTTCGGCCTTTCCCGAGAGGGAGCCCGAGGTCCCTCAGCTTGCCACCGGAGGGGTCTACCAGTGGAGACGTGACGGTGAGTTCCATCTTTGGCGCCCTGAAAGCATCGCCGCTTTGCAGGACTCGGTAAGAAAAGCGGATTATGACAGGTATAAGGAATTCTCTGAACTGATAAACGATCAGTCGAAGAACCCCACTACTCTGAGGAGCCTCCTGAAGTTCAAAGAAACGCAGCCAGTGCCTCTTTCGGAGGTTGAGCCGGTTGAAAGCATAATCAAGCGATTCGCTACCGGTGCTATGAGCTTCGGTTCCATTTCCAGGGGGGCCCATGAGAGTATCGCCATAGCCATGAACCGCCTTGGAGGCAAATCCAATACCGGAGAAGGCGGGGAGGACCCGGTAAGGTTCACACCTCTTCCTGACGGGAGTTCTTCAAGGAGCGCGATCAAACAGGTCGCTTCGGGGAGGTTCGGCGTGAGCACGAACTATCTGGTCAATGCCGACGAGATCCAGATAAAGATCGCCCAGGGGGCCAAGCCCGGTGAAGGGGGGCAGCTTCCCGGACACAAGGTAAGCGCCGTGATAGCCAAGACACGGTACACTACCCCGGGTGTAACTCTAATATCACCCCCGCCGCATCACGATATTTATTCCATAGAGGACCTGGCACAGCTTATTTTCGATCTTAAGAACACGAACCCCAGGGCCAGGATCAGCGTCAAACTTGTCTCGGAGATAGGAGTCGGCACCGTAGCCGCGGGTGTCGCCAAGGGCCATGCCGACATGATACTTATTTCCGGAGGCGACGGGGGAACGGGAGCTTCTCCAAGAAGTTCTATCATGTACGCAGGGCTTCCCTGGGAGCTCGGTCTTTCGGAGTCCCACCAGACGCTGGTGCTTAACGACCTGCGGGGGAGGGTTCGCCTTCAGACCGACGGGCAGATGAGGACCGGCAGGGATGTAGCGATAGCCGCTCTTCTGGGCGCGGAGGAATTCGGGTTCTGTACGGCGATCCTTGTCAGTCTCGGGTGTGTGATGCTGAGGCATTGCCACCTCAATAACTGTTCGGTGGGGGTAGCTACCCAGGATGAACTTTTGGAGAAGAGGTTCACCGGAAGGGCCGAATACGTTGAGAACTACATGCGCTTTGTGGTCACCGAACTCAGGGAGATCATGGCGTCACTCGGAGTGCGCACCATCGACGAAATGGTCGGAAGGACGGAATTGCTTGAGATAAACGAAGAGGTTATCCCCGATAAATCCAAAGGCGTTGATCTCTCCCGGATACTGTACAAGCCCCAGGTCACCGAAGATGTCGCGGTCCGCTGCGTGAAGAAACAGGATCACCAGATAGACCGGGTAATGGACCTTCGCATCATCGACATGGTCCAAAAAGCTCTAGAAAAAGGCGAGAAGGTGGAGCTTGATCTTGAAATTAAGAATTTCAACAGGACCACCGGTGCCATGCTGAGCGGCCGGATATGCGAGCTCCACGGGGAGAGGGGTCTTCCCACGGATACCGTCTATTGCCGGTTCCGGGGAACGGCCGGGCAGAGTTTCGCGGCCTTCCTGGCCAGGGGAATTACCTTTGAGCTTGAAGGCCTGGCCAATGATTATGTCGGCAAGGGAATGAGCGGTGGAAAACTCATAATATATCCGGGGCGCGGGGCGGATTACGCTTCCGAAGAGAACATTATCATGGGAAATACCGCTTTTTACGGTGCCACTTCAGGAGAAGCCTATGTCAGGGGAGTTGCCGGGGAAAGGTTCTGTATCCGCAATTCCGGGTTGTACGCTGTCGTCGAAGGCGTCGGCGATCACGGATGTGAATACATGACAGGCGGCAGGGTGGTGATCCTGGGCAGGACTGGCAGGAACTTCGCCGCGGGCATGTCCGGGGGTATTGCCTATATTTATGACAGAGAAGGGGACTTCAGGCAGAAATGTAATCTCAGTATGGTTTGCCTTGAGGAACTGAACGAAGACGATATGGGCACGGTCTACGAGATGCTGCATAACCATAAAAGATATACCAAAAGCGCCAGGGCTCAGCAGATACTGGATGACTTCACGCCGATGATGAAAAAATTCGTCAAGGTCATGCCCCTGGAGTACAAACGTATTCTTGAGAGTAAGAAGATAGAGGATAGTCTGGGTCTATCGGAGGTGTCAGATGGGTGATCCCAAGGGATTCATAAAGCAGAAAAGGCAGGAGAGCCTCTACAGGCCAGTGTGCGAACGGGTAAAGGATTTCCGTCACGTGGCAGTTATGCGCAGTGACGCTCAGTCCCGCGAGCAGGCCTCGCGCTGTATGGACTGCGGCACTCCTTTCTGCCACTGGGGATGCCCTCTGGGGAACTATATACCCGAGTGGAACGATCTTATGTACGGGGATTATTGGCGGGAGGCGTTCGCTCTTCTTGATGCCACCAACAATCTTCCGGAGGTGACCGGCAGGGTCTGTCCGGCACCCTGTGAATACGCCTGCGTGCTCGGGATAAACGATGATCCGGTGACCGTGCGCGAGAATGAACTGGCTATAATAGAGCATGCATTTAATGGCGGCCTCATCAAGCCTGTGGTTCCCGCGGCCGAGACGGGTAAGAAGGTGGCCGTGGTCGGATCGGGCCCGGCCGGGCTATCCTGCGCGGCGCAGATGAGAAAAGCCGGGCACGATGTCACGATCTTCGAAAAGCATGACAGGCCGGGGGGAATACTCAGGTACGGTATCCCGGACTTCAAGCTTGAGAAATGGGTTCTGGACAGGCGCGTGGAACTGATGAAAGCCCAGGGGGTTAAGTTCGTTCTATCGGTGAACGTCGGGGCGGATTACGCGGCGGGAAAACTTCTTTCCGAGTTCGATGCTGTCTGTCTTGCCGGAGGCTCACGCAAACCGAGGGACCTGGATATACCCGGAAGGGATCTTGATGGGATACATTTCGCGATGGATTACCTGGTCCAGTCCAACCGGCGTGTCCAGGGAGAGATCATATCCCAGGAAGAGCTGATAGACGCCAAAGACAAGAACGTGGTCGTTATCGGAGGAGGGGATACCGGTGCCGACTGCGTCGGGACGGCAAACAGGCAGGGCGCTTCCTGCGTGGTTCAGATCGAGATAATGCCCAAACCCGAGGAATGCCGCACCGGGGATTATCCCTGGCCCGTTTATCCACTTTTACTTAAGACCTCTTCCAGTCACGCAGAAGGCGCTTCACGGCAGTGGTCGGTCCTTACTAAAAGTTTTAAGGGAGAGAACGGAAAGGTGCGAAAACTCGAATGCGTGCGCGTTGAGTTCTCCGAAAAGTCGCCGGGCACCTGTCCTGTTATGAAAGAGATCCCGGGAAGCGAATTCACCATAGATGCGGAGCTTGTGATAATCGCCGTGGGCTTCGTGCACCCCGAGCATTCGGGGTTATTGGAGGAACTGGGAACGGAGTTGGATGGTCGGGGAAACGTCTCTTCGAACGAAAAACAGATGACCTCTGTTGACAAGGTCTTTGCAGCCGGTGACATGAGGCGGGGGCAGTCCCTTATCGTGTGGGCGATATCGGAAGGCCGGAGGGCGGCGCATTTTATCGATGAATATTTGATGGGGAAGACCACTCTTCCTTCAATGTAAATAGCGGGAGGTAATAGATGTTCAGTACAGGTATCAAAGGTCTTGACGATATACTCCGGGGGCTGAGGTCCGGTGACAATGTTGTCTGGCAGATAGACCGAATCGAGGAATATAAGGATTTCGTGCTGCCTTACGTCAGTCAGGCTGTCGCAGAGGGCAAGAAGATAGTATACATGAGGTTCGCCGCACACGAGCCCCTCCTGGAAAGGTCCGAAAAGGTCAAGCGATATGAGCTTGACGCGCGCGGCGGGTTCGAATCGTTCACCACACAGGTACACAAGATCATCACCGAGGAAGGGCACGGTGCTTATTATGTATTTGACTGCCTCTCGGACCTTCTGCAGGCCTGGGCGACCGACCTTATGATAGGTAATTTTTTCATGGTCACCTGTCCGTACCTTTATGAGCTGGATACGATAGCGTATTTCGGGATATACCGTAACAACCACTCCTTCTGGACCATAGCCCGCATCCGGGAGACCACCCAGCTTCTTCTGGATGTCTACCGCAGGGATGATGAGTACTACATCCATCCTCTGAAGGTATGGAACCGCTATTCCCCGACGATGTTCCTGCCGCATCTTAAAAAGGGCGATAAGTTCGTACCGATAACAGATAGTGCCGACGCGGCGGAAGTGCTTTCCTATATAAAACAGAAAGGTGTAAATAACGTAAAGCGGAACCTGGATTACTGGGACAGGCTCTTCCTGCAGGCGGAGGAGATGGGCAAAGACCCGGCCCGCTCGGCTGAAGGGGAACAGATGAGAAAACTGCTCTGCAGGATAATGATGAGCAGGGACGAGAAGATGCTTTCCCTGGCCGTTGAGAATTTCTCCCTGGCCGAACTCATTGACATAAAGAGCAGGTTGATAGGGACTGGGTATATAGGGGGAAAGGCCGTGGGCATGCTTCTTGCGCGGAAGATATTGTCGGATGAGAGTTCGCTCAACTGGCAGGGAATGTCGGAGCCGCATGATTCCTTTTACGTGGGGAGCGATGTTTTCTACTCATATATCGTGCAGAACGGCTGGTGGAAACTCCGCATGGAACAGAAGACAGAGGAGGGTTATTTCGACGCGGCTCGCGTTCTCAAGGAAAAACTGCTTCACGGCAGGTTCCATGAAGGCGTAATGGAGCAGTTCCAGCAGATCATAGAATATTTCGGGACGTCGCCCATTATCGTAAGGTCCAGCAGCCTTCTTGAAGACGGTTTCGGGAATGCTTTTGCCGGTAAATACGAGAGCGTGTTCTGCCCAAACCAGGGTTCGCCCGAGCAGCGTTACATGCAATTCGCCGAAGCGGTGCGAACGATATATTCCAGCACCATGAGCGAGGACGCGCTTACCTACCGCCGGCAGAGGGGCCTGGACAAGATGGACGAGCAGATGGCCCTTCTGGTGCAGAGGGTCTCGGGCTCCTACCACAAGGATCTCTTTTTCCCGGATATCGGCGGGGTCGGCATATCCTACAATACCTACGTATGGAACACCAAGATGAAGTCCGAATCAGGGGTTCTGCGCATGGTTTTCGGGCTTGGCACGCGGGCGGTTAACAGGGTTGAGGGGGACTATCCGCGAATAGCGGCCCTGGACGCGCCGCTCATGAAACCGTACGCCAATATGGCCGACGTTAAAAAGTTCTCACAACGCGATGTTGATGTTATAGACCTCAGGAAAAACCTCTTTACCACAAAGAAGTTCGAGGACCTTCTCGGGGAGGGCCTTGACATAAAACTGGAGTATATCGCGATAAAGGACGAAGAAGTAGCGCGAAACCAGAGAGAAAAAGGAGTTAAGGGCAGGGATTACTGGATAATCACTCTTGATAATCTGCTTGCTAATGAGAAATTCACCGGTACCCTGAAAAAGGTCCTCAAGACGCTCGAAGAGAACTACCATTACCCGGTAGAGATAGAGTTCACGGTTAACTTTGCGAGCGACGGCAGGTTCAAGATAAGCCTGCTGCAGTGCCGCCCTCTCCAGACGCGGGGACTCGGCAAGAAGGTGGAAATACCACGGCAGATAAATAAAGAGAAACTCTTTTTCAGTTCGGAAGGGTATTTCCTGGGGGGCAATATTTCACAGCCCGTGGACAGGATAATATACGTGGACCCCGCCTCTTATATCGCTCTTAACCAGTCAGGCAAGTATGACATAGCTCGTATAATGGGTAAACTGAACAAGAGGATAAACAGGGCAGAGGTGAAAACGCTCCTGCTTGGACCCGGCAGATGGGGGACATCTACCCCCTCTCTTGGGGTGCCGGTGAGTTTCGCCGAGATAAATAACATAGCCATGATGGGCGAGATAGCTTTTCCGGAAGGCAACCTCATGCCGGAGCTGTCCTTCGGGACGCATTTTTTTCAGGACCTGATAGAGACGAATATCTTTTACGTGGCGCTTTTCCCGGAGAACGATAACGTGGTGTTCAATACCGAATGGCTAAAAAACTGCGAAAACGTGTTCGCCGAGCTCGTACCTGACGCGGATAAATACAGTGGTGTTATAAGCGTTTATGAGGCAAAGAACACCGGTCTGAAGATAATGTCGGACATACTCTCACAGAAGGTGGTCTGCTGTGCTAAATAAATACTTGATTAACGGTCGCAAATCTTATAGAATTAAGGCGACAATGAAGTCGGAAAGGCAACGAAGCCCCTAGATACAAGCAAGGGGCTTTTTTTAAAGCGCATATCATGAAGAAGAAAAAAGCAAAAATAGTACTGGAAGACGGGAAGATATTCAACGGGTTTTCCTTCGGCGCAGAAGGCGAGACCTCGGGAGAGGTCGTCTTCAATACAAGCATGACAGGCTACCAGGAGATAATCACCGACCCTTCCTATAAGGGGCAGATTGTTACAATGACATACCCTCTTATAGGCAACTATGGTGTTAACGATGAGGATGTCGAGTCCAGAAGGCCGAGCGTTGAGGGTTTTGTCGTCAAGGAATGCAGCCGCGTGACCAGCTCCTGGCGCAGCCAGATGGGTCTTGGACAGTATCTGGAGCGCAACGGGATACTGGGCATAGAGTGGGTGGATACCCGCGCCCTTACAAAACATATTCGCCAGAAGGGTTCGATGAAGGCGGTGATCTCCACTACGGACCTTGATGACGCGAGCCTTATCGAGAAGGCCCGGAAGTCTCCCGGGATAGTGGGAAGGGATCTCGTGAAAGAGGTGAAGTGCGAGGAAGCCTTCCAGTGGAACGAAAAGGGAAAATACCACGTCGCGGTCCTGGATTGCGGTGTCAAATTCAATATCCTGAGAAGGCTGGCCGAGAACGACTGCCGCGTGACCGTGTTTCCCCCGGAAACCAGCGCGGAACTGATACTTGATGCCTCTCCGGACGGCATCCTGCTCTCCAACGGTCCCGGTGACCCCGAGGGGGTCCCGTATGTGGTGGAGACCGTAAAAGAGCTTCTGGGTAAGCTGCCTGTTTTCGGAATATGCCTGGGGCACCAGATGCTGGGGTTGGCCCTTGGAGGCAAGACCTACAAACTCAAGTTCGGTCACCACGGCGGCAATCACCCGGTAAAGGACCTTAAGACCGGCAGTGTCGCTATTACGGTGCAGAACCATAATTTTTGCGTTGACCTCGATTCACTGCGGGAAGCGGATGTTAAGGTGACGCATATCAACCTGAACGACAACACCGTTGAGGGCATGAGGCACAGGAAAATGCCCGTGTTCTCGGTGCAGTTCCACCCCGAATACGGTCCCGGACCGCATGACTCGGCGTACCTTTTCGGGGAGTTCGTACATCTCATGGAGGGAAAGAGTGCCTAAACGAACCGACATAAAGAAGATACTCATAATCGGCTCCGGCCCTATCATAATAGGCCAGGCATGCGAATTCGACTATTCCGGTACGCAGGCCTGCAAGGCGCTGAGAGAGGAAGGATTCGAGGTAGTCCTCATTAATTCCAATCCGGCGACCATAATGACCGATCCGGAGCTGGCGGACGTAACCTACATAGAACCTATTACTCCCGAGGTGGTAGAAAAAATTATCGAGAGAGAGAAGCCTGATGCTCTTTTGCCCACTCTCGGCGGTCAGACCGGTCTGAATACGGCCATGAAGCTTTTCGAACTGGGGGCCTTGGAAAAACACAATGTCCAGATGATAGGGGCCAATTACGATGCCATCAAAAAGGCCGAAGACAGGGAACACTTCAAGAAGGCCATGCAGAAGATAGGCATGGACCTGCCTAAAAGCGCTCTTGCCTATAATATGGAAGAGGCGCGGGAGGCCCTTGAAACCATAGGCCTGCCCGTTATCATAAGGCCGAGTTTCACGCTGGGGGGGACCGGCGGAGGCATCGCCAATACCCTTGAGGAGTTCGAGAATATCGCCGCCCTTGGCCTTAAGAACAGCATGATAAGCGAGATACTCATAGAGGAATCCGTGTACGGCTGGAAAGAGTACGAGCTTGAGGTCATGCGCGACAAGAAAGACAATGTCGTGATAATCTGTCCCATAGAGAACCTTGACCCCATGGGGGTGCACACCGGCGACTCCATAACGGTCGCTCCCGCACAGACACTGACGGACGTGGAATACCAGAAGATGCGTGACGCGTCACTGGCTATCATACGTGAGATAGGTGTTGAGACGGGAGGTTCGAACATACAGTTCGCGGTGAATCCCGCTGACGGCAGAATGGTGGTCATAGAGATGAACCCCCGTGTTTCAAGGAGTTCCGCACTGGCGAGTAAAGCCACCGGCTTTCCCATCGCCAAGTTCGCCGCCAAGCTGGCGGTGGGATACACTCTGGACGAGATACAGAACGATATAACAAAAGAGACCCCGGCCTCCTTCGAGCCTACCATTGACTACTGCGTGGTGAAAATACCAAGATTCACTTTTGAGAAATTTCCCGAGGCGGTGGACATATTAAGTATCCAGATGAAATCCGTGGGCGAGACCATGGCGATAGGGCGCACGTTCAAGGAAGCGCTCCAGAAAGGCCTCAGGGGGCTTGAGATCGGTCACATCGGGCTCGATAACAAGCTGGATTACAGGGACATATCCCGGGAGAAGATAGACAAAAGGCTCAGTGAACCTAATGCCTCGCGCATATTCTACCTCAAATACGCGCTTCAGAAGGGTTACAGCGTCGAGCAGATATGCGGCCTTACCGGCATAGACCCGTGGTTCGTTGAGAATATCAAGGATATCGCCGAGCTCGAGCAAAGCATCAGCTCAAAGGACCTTTCTTCATGTGATACCGACATCCTGCGTCTGGCGAAGCAGTATGGTTTCAGTGACCGCCAGATAGCTCAACTGACCGGAAGCGACGAGTTTACCGTGCGCGATGAAAGAAAAAAGCGCGGCATCGAGGTCACCTATAAACTGGTGGATACCTGCGCGGCCGAGTTCGAGGCTTACACCCCTTATTACTATTCGACCTATGAGGACGAGGACGAAATCCGCCTCTCGGATAAAAAGAAGATAATGATCCTGGGTGGAGGTCCCAACCGGATCGGGCAGGGCATCGAATTCGATTACTGCTGCTGTCATGCTTCTTTTTCGCTCAAGGAGCTCGGTTACGAGACGATCATGGTCAACTCGAACCCCGAGACGGTCTCTACCGACTATGATACTTCCGATAAGCTCTATTTCGAGCCCCTTACTTTCGAAGATGTGATGAACATAATAGACAAGGAAAAGCCCGACGGGGTCATAGTACAGTTCGGCGGACAGACCCCGCTGAACCTTGCAGACATGCTTTCAAGGGCGGGAGCGCCCATTATAGGCACTTCTGTCAAATCCATACACCGCGCTGAGGACCGGGACCAGTTCGCTAAGCTCCTGAACAAGCTTGGCATAAAGCAGCCCGCCAACGGATCCGCGACCTCCAAAGAGGAAGCCCTCAAGATCGCGAAAAAGATAGGTTATCCCGTGCTGGTAAGGCCTTCGTTCGTTCTCGGCGGCAGAGCCATGAAAATAGTATATGATGACGCTTCCCTGGAGGGTTTCATACAGGAAGCTCAGGAAGCTTCCCCGGAACACCCGATACTCATAGACAAGTTCCTCGAGGATGCCGTGGAGGTCGACGTTGACGCGGTCTCCGACGGCGATAGGACAGTGGTCGGGGGTATCATGGAGCACATCGAAGAAGCAGGGGTCCATTCGGGAGACTCGGCCTGCGTTATACCACCCCATACTCTGAGCGACGAGACGGTCGATCAGATAAAAGAATGCACCCGGGCCATCTCACGGGAGCTTTCGGTCAAGGGACTTGTTAATATCCAGTTCGCGGTCAAGAAAGATGTTATCTATGTACTTGAGGTCAATCCCAGGGCGTCACGGACCGTGCCGTTCGTGAGCAAGGCCACGGGACTTCCCATGGCAAAGGTCGCCTCCAAGGTAATGGCCGGGAATACGCTCGATATGCTCGGCATAAAGGATGGGAGGGAGCCCACCCATATGTCTGTTAAGGAATCCGTACTCCCGTTCACCAGGTTCAGCGGGGTGGATATACTCCTCGGACCCGAAATGAAATCGACCGGGGAAGTGATGGGGGTCGATTCCTCCTTCGGTAACGCTTTTTTCAAGGCTCAGCTTTCCGCGGGACAGGTGCTGCCTTTTGAAGGCAAGGTCTTTATTAGCGTGAAGAACGACGACAAACGCAATATTGTATTTATCGCCAAGAAGCTTTTCGATCTTGGCTTCGATATTATCGCTACCAAGGGCACCACAAAGGTCCTCAAATCCAACAATATCGAAGCAGAACTTGTCGGCAAGGTCAGCGACGGCGACATGAGGATACTTGACCTGATAAAGAAAGACGAGCTCAAACTTATTATCAATACCCCCTCAGGCCCCCGCGGCCAGTCGGACATGAAGCCCATAAGGAGCAGGGCGGTAATGCACGGCATTCCCTGTATCACGACCATTCAGGGCGCACAGGCGGCCGTCAACGGCATCGAATCGATATTGAAGGGCAAGCTCAAGGTCAGGTCTATACAGGAATTCCTGAAAGAGACCGCAACCCAGAGGTAGAGATGTCCAAGAAAAAGTACATATTCATAACAGGCGGAGTTGTTTCCAGTTTAGGCAAAGGGATAGCTTCCGCTTCCATCGCAAAGCTCCTCGAGGCAAGAGGGCTCACAATATCCATAATAAAATGTGATCCTTATATAAACGTGGACCCCGGTACGATGAGTCCTTACCAGCACGGCGAGGTCTATGTCACCGACGACGGCGCCGAAACCGACCTTGATTTGGGGCATTACGAGAGGTTCACTGAAGCGCGCCTGGGCAAGGATAATAATATCACGACCGGGAAGGTATATTATTCGGTCATATCAAAGGAACGCAAAGGATCCTATCTGGGCAATACGGTCCAGGTTATCCCTCATATAACGGATGAGATAAAACAGGGTATCCGCAAGGTCGCCGAGGAAGACGACGTGGACGTTCTTATTGTTGAGATCGGGGGCACGGTCGGTGATATCGAAGGCCTTCCTTTTCTGGAGGCGATAAGACAGTTCTCGATAGAAGAGGGCAGGGATAATGTCCTTTTCATACATCTGACGCTCGTCCCCTTCATAAAGAGCGCCGGGGAGATGAAGACAAAACCCACCCAGCACAGTGTCGGAAAATTGAGAGAGATAGGTATCCAAGCGGATATACTTCTGTGCCGTTCGGAAAAACCGCTCAGCAAGGAGGCAAGGGAAAAGATAGCCCTTTTCTGCAACGTCAAGAAGGAGAAGGTCATAATGGCCCTTGACGTGGACACCATATATGAAGTGCCCGTTATGCTAGGAAGACAGGGGCTTGACAGACTTATACTCGACCGGTTCAGATTGAAGGCCAAAAAGGGTAACCTCAACAGCTGGAAAGACAGGGTCATAGAAAGGATAAAACGCCCTTCGAAGGGCGAGGTCAATATCGCCGTGGTGGGTAAGTACATCACCCTGCAGGACGCCTACAAATCCATCTACGAAGCGCTCATCCACGCAGGGATAGCCAATGACCTCAAGATGAACATCGAAAGGATAGATTCTGAAGACCTGACCGATTCGAATGTCGGCAGGAAACTGGGTAAAGCCGACGGCATACTCGTTCCCGGAGGCTTCGGCTACAGGGGAATAGAGGGCAAGATCAGGGCTATTAAGTATGCCAGGGAGAACGGCGTTCCTTTTTTCGGCATCTGCCTGGGAATGCAGACGGCGGTCATAGAGTTCGCCCGGAACGTATGCGGCATGAAAGGCGCCAATTCCACCGAATTCAACAGCAAGACCAAGTATCCTGTCATCAGTCTGCTCGAGGAGCAGAAAAAAGTGAAGGCAAAAGGCGGGACCATGCGCCTGGGCGCGTATAAGTGCAGCCTGGTCAAAGGCACCAGCGCCTTCAAGGCCTATAAAAGATCTTCCGTCTCCGAAAGGCACAGGCACAGGTACGAGTTCAACAACGAATACAAGAAGCGGATGAATAAGAAGGGTCTTGTATGTTCGGGCATCCATCCCGACCAGCGCCTGGTCGAGATCATCGAGATCAAGGACCACCCCTGGTACGTGGCCTGCCAGTTCCATCCCGAGTTCCAGTCCAAACCTGACAGATCTCACCCCCTTTTCAGGGATTTCGTTAAGGCCGCCGCCAAGAGCCGGCGCTAAACCCCGCCCGTTTTTGGTATTAATGATTTGATTTATTGGTCTTGATGAAGTAATATAGTTGAGAACGGTCCGTTTTTTTTGTGCAAAGCGATAATCCCGGGAGGCAAGATGAAAAAAGCGATAGCTTTACTCCTTCTACTGACCTTTCCGCTTTCAGGTTGTGCGGTCTTTCAGTCGAAAAAGATAGACAAACTGGATGAGCGCGTTACTTCCGTCGAAGAGAAGCAGGAAGCTCTTGAGGACAGGCTGGCCACCGATGAGGAGCCCGAGTACCGTACCAATATCGAGCCCAAACGCAAGTCTCCGGCTAAGGCAGGCAAGACCAAGGTCACCCTGTCAAAGAAGGAAATACAGACAGCCCTTAAGAACGCGGGTTATTATTACGGAGCTATTGACGGCAAAATAGGAAGGCTGTCGCTTAAAGCTATAAAACAGTTCCAGGAGGATCACGGCCTCAAGGTGGACGGCATTGTGGGGCCCCGGACCACTAAAGAGCTTCTCAGGTATCTTTCCGAAGAGAGCATCAAATAGTTAAGGCGTCCGGTTGGGTAATTGATTCATAGGAGCGCTTCACTTAAAAATGGCGGGATCAAGGAGGTCTTGGGCATGAAGAAGATTTTTCTGGTCGAAGATGAAAAAATGGTGGCTGATGTTATCGCCAGGTTCTTCGAAAAAAAGGGTTTTGAGGTCGATGTAGCTTATGACCTGCCCACGGCAATGGATATGTACGACCCCGAAGCATATGACCTGGTCCTCTTGGATATCAATCTGAGAGAAGATACCAGTTTCCCTCTCCTTGAGAGGATCAAGAAGGAGCACCCGGAGATCCCCGTTCTGATATTCAGCGGATATGACTCCGAGGAGAACATTAAAAAAGCCAAATCCCTCGGCGCGGACGGTTTTATACCCAAACCCTTCCGTATAGAGTTTTTGAAGGACTTTCTTTTCCCGAAGATAGAGGCAATGCGCCGTAAAAAGCCGGAATAGGGGTCGATCGCTTCAAGATCACCCAAAAAGTACGCTTTTTACTTGACTCACAGGTCCTATTCGTAGATAATAACTGACTAAAGGAACAAAGGCGTTCTTTCCTTAGAGGAAGAACGCCTTTTTTTTATGCTGTTTATGCCTGAAAAGGCATCCCAAAACATACATTTCCCGGTCTTTTAGTGGACAATTCGCTATATAGAATTTAAAATAAAGGAAAAGATGTCAAAAGTAACAGTGGAGGTGGAGAAAATGACCAACGGGGCAAATTATGTATCGAAGGTGTTCGAGGAGGTGCTTAGACGCAATCCCGGCGAGACCGAATTCCTTCAGGCGGTAAAAGAGGTGCTTGATTCGCTCATACCGGTAGTTGACAGGCACAAAAGATACGAGGAGGCGAGGATACTTGAGCGCATCGTCGAACCGGAAAGGCAGATAATGTTCCGGGTGCCCTGGCAGGATGACCAGGGGATGGTGCACGTAAACCGCGGTTTCAGGTTCGAATTCAACAGCGCTCTGGGACCTTATAAGGGCGGCCTGCGGTTTCACCCGACGGTGAACCAGAGCATCCTTAAGTTCCTCGGTTTTGAACAGATTTTCAAGAATTCCCTTACCACTCTTCCGATGGGCGGAGGTAAGGGCGGTTCCGATTTCGACCCAAAGGGTAAATCGGACGCGGAGGTAATGCGCTTCTGTCAGTCTTTCATGACGGAGCTTCAGCGCCATATAGGACCGGATACCGACGTGCCCGCCGGTGACATAGGTGTAGGCGGTCGTGAAATAGGCTATATGTTCGGACAGTACCGGAGGATACGTAATGAATTCACCGGTGTTCTCACCGGAAAGGGCCTTAACTGGGGAGGATCCCTGATAAGACCCGAAGCTACCGGTTACGGTGCGACGTATTTCGCTGAGGAGATGCTCAAGATGCGCGGTGACAGCATGAAGGGTAAGATCGTTGTTGTCTCCGGGTCCGGGAACGTGGCTCAGTACACGGTGCAGAAAGTGAACCAGCTTGGTGGCAAGGTCGTTTCCCTGTCCGATTCGAACGGATCGATCCATGACCCGGACGGCATAGATGATGAGAAACTCGCTTTCGTTATGGAGCTTAAGAACGTAAAGCGCGGACGTATCAGAGAATATGCCGAAAAGTACGGATGCGAATACAAGGAAGGCGAAAAACCCTGGTCTATCAAATGTGACTGCGCTTTCCCGAGCGCCACGCAGAACGAGATAGACGGTAAGGATGCCAGGACGCTTCTGGATAACGGCTGTATGCTCGTGAGCGAGGGGGCCAATATGCCCTCCACGCCCGAGGCGGTCGATCTTTTCATAAAAGAAAAGATACTCTACGGTCCCGGCAAGGCCGCCAACGCCGGCGGAGTTGCTACCTCGGGACTGGAGATGAGCCAGAACTCAATGAGGATGCCGTGGACCCGCGAAGAGGTGGACGAGCGTCTCAACGGTATAATGGTCGCCATACACAGGCAGTGTGTTGAAGCAGCTGAAGAGTACGGTCAGCCGGGCAACTACGTTATCGGCGCTAATATAGCCGGCTTCGTGAAAGTGGCTGATTCAATGCTGGATCAGGGGGTTATCTAATAACCTTTTGCGAGAGGATCGCCCGGGACCGGGAGGTTCCGGGCGATTTTTTTTGCATATCACTTTCGGCATGGTATCATAGTGTATGACAGCGAGCCGTAACAGAAGGTAGAGGCCTTGATATGGAGAATGTTTCATTCGGGATAGCTTTTCTGGCAGGGGTGCTTTCATTCCTTTCTCCCTGCGTGCTTCCGCTGGTCCCCGGTTATATCTCGTTCCTTTCCGGAACCTCCCTGGAGGAATTGAAGAGGGGAGCTCCCGAAAAAAAGGTTCTTGTAAAAGCCGGTATAGTATCGATATTCTTCGTTCTCGGTTTTTCAGTGGTTTTTACGGCCCTTGGTGCTTCAGCGACCTTTATCGGAAGGTTGCTTTCGGAATACCAGGGCCTGATCACCAAGATAGCCGGGGTGGTTATCGTTCTGCTTGGTCTTCATCTGGTGGGTCTATTCAATCTCAGCTGGCTGAATTACCAGAAAAAATTCGATATCAGTCCCGCGGCCCCGTCCCCGGCATCGGCTTTTTTTATCGGAATGGCTTTCGGGTTCGGTTGGACCCCGTGCGTGGGTCCGATACTCGCCGGCATACTCGCTATTGCCGCAACCCAGGAGACAGTGGTAAGAGGCGTTCTGCTTTTACTGGTTTATTCCATGGGTTTGGGGATACCTTTCATTCTTACGGGCTTCGCCGTGGGGGTTTTCATGAAGTTCTTTGAGCGTTATAAAAGGTTCATACGCACCGGAGAAGTTATAGCGGGTCTCTTTCTGATAATAGTGGGGATCCTGATATTTTTCGACAGTCTCGGCGTTCTTACCAGGTACATACCCGATGAATTTTACGGTTTTGCTAAATAAAATGGAGGAGGAAGCGGTGAAAAATAGATTTGTGATCCTGCCTTTGGTAATGCTTATACTGCTGGCCGGGGGCGTTCTCTCCTGTCAGAGTTCATCCGCGGTCAGTGACGGTCAGACGGCCCCGGACTTTACACTTAAAGATATAAGTGGCAATGACTTCAGCCTGTCGAACACAGAGGGGAAGGTGGTCATACTGGATTTCTGGGCGACATGGTGCCCGCCCTGCAGGATGGAAGTCCCTCATTTCGAGGCACTTTACAGGCGCTACAAGTCAGAGGGCCTTGTGATAGTGGGCGTGAGCCTGGACAGGGCAGGGGCGGCACCTGTCAGGGAGTTCGCCCGTGAAGCCGACGTAAGTTATCCCCTTGTTATGGGCGATCAGGCCACGGTCAGCGCATACGGCGGGATAAGGGGGATACCGACCACTTTCATAATCGATCGACAAGGCAGGATCGTCGAAAAGGTCGTAGGGTATAGAGACAGGGAATTTTTCGAATCTCGTATAAAAGACCTTTTGTAAAAAGTTTTTTCCCGCGGTTATTCCTTTTCGCGGAAGTTAGGTATCCGGGTATAAAAAAGGTACATTATCACCCTTGACAAATGATACTATCATGGTATCATTAAAGTGTGGAGTGAATAATGGCTTAAAAAAGGAGGAGCTTATGAATGTAACCTTGAAATTTATGTTGCGTCCGGTGACGCATTGCAAAGAGGGATGCTGTACCAGGTCCCGGGCATGACGTTAAACTGCCTTTGGACGCGATAAGAGAATAGCCCCGCATCGGGGTATGTTGCCGGTGCGGGGCTGGTTCGAATTAGGAGTGTCTCAAGAACGGGAATTATCAATATTATTTGTTAAATAACAGTAGAAAGATAATCCCAACTGACATAAAATAGAGTGAACTGATAGCGAGTTGATCCAATTATCAGAAAGGAGCATGGCCATGCAGAAATACAGATGTACTGTTTGCGGATATATCTATGATCCGGCGGAGAACGATAATGTTGCTTTTGACGATCTTCCCGATGACTGGGTATGTCCCGAATGCGGTGTCGGAAAAGACCAGTTCGAACCGGTCTAATTACCCCAATCAATTAAGAAGAATAGACGCATTTAGCCTGCCGGGCCGCAGGTCCCCGCAGGGCAAAGGAGGTCGCTATGACAGGGTTACGGGACTTATATTATTGTGAGGTATGCGGGCATGTCGTCGAGATAGCCAAAGAGGGGGCACCGTCACTTGTCTGCTGCGAGAAGCCTATGGTCAAGCTTGAGGCCAAGACAGAGGATAAAGGGCAGGAAAAACACGTTCCCGTGGTCAGTGAGACCGGTAAGGAGGACGTATCCTGCGCCTCCTGCGGGGAAGGGTCTGTCTGTATAGAGGTCAAAATCGGCAGCGAGCCGCACCCCATGGAAGAGGACCATTATATCAAGTTCATCGAGGTCTTGACGCAAGACAAGGTCATGAGATATGAGCTTAAGCCCGGCGACAACCCACAGGCACATTTCTGCTGCGTTTCAAAGGGTGATATAGTTGAAGTAAGGGAGTTCTGCAACGTGCATATGTTGTGGAAGGCTTAGAAGAGGACGAAAGGAGAAAACATGGAAAAGAGCGTGAAAGGCACACAGACCGAGAAAAACCTTCTTGCCGCCTTCGCTGGCGAGTCGCAGGCAAGGAATAGATACACGTATTTCGCCAGTGTGGCGAAAAAGGCCGGTTATGAGCAGATAGCCGCGATATTCCTGGAAACCGCCGAGAACGAGAAAGAGCACGCCAAAAGGTTCTTCAAATATCTTGAAGGAGGGGATCTGGAGATAACTGCTGCTTACCCCGCGGGTGTCATCGGCAATACGGCCGAGAACCTCGAGGCTGCAGCGGACGGCGAACAGCTGGAGTGGACCAGCCTGTACAAGGATTTCGCGGGAGTGGCCAGGTCTGAAGGGTTCGAAGAAATAGCCGAGCAGTTCGACGAAATAGGCAAGGTGGAGAAAGAGCACGAGGCCAGATACAGGAAACTCCTCGAAAGCCTGGAAAAAGGCACGGTATTCAAGAGGTCTTCAACCGTTAAGTGGCACTGCCGTAACTGCGGCTACGTGCACGAAGGGGAAGAACCGCCACAGGTCTGCCCGGCGTGCCGCCACCCGCAGGCTTATTACGAGGTGCTGGCCGAGAATTATTGAACACCAACCTTGAGGAGGTTTAGCCATGGCAAAGCAGTTCACAGGCTGCGAGATAGCCGAAATGGGCATAGAGATCGAGAAGAACGGCAGGGAGTTCTATCTTAACTTGCTGGAGAAGGCCGATACGGACGAGGTAAAGCAGGTTATGAGGGACCTGGCGCATCAGGAAGAAGAACACATAGAGGTTTTCAGGAAGATACATGACACCTCCTGTGACCGCCAGCCCAAGGGGGCTTATCCGGATGAATATTTCTCCTACATGAACTCACTGGCCGGGCAGTATGTTTTTACCCAAAAGGGTTCTGGATCCGAAATGGCGAAAAAAGTTGAGGACTGCCGCCAGGGTATAGAAATGGGCATAGGTTTCGAGAAGGATTCCATCCTTCTCTACCAGGAGATGCGCGAGCTGGTGCCTGATGATGACAAGCATCTCGTGGATGAACTGATAGAGCAGGAGAAGGAACATTTGCGGAGGCTGCTCGGATTGAAGAAGGGATGCAGCGAATGAAAAATGTGACCATTTACACCACTTCGACATGTCCGTACTGCAAAAAACTCAAGGAACATCTTAAGGATAACGGCGTGGATTTCGATAATATCGATGTTTCCCAGGATCAGGACAAGGTCCAGAAAATGGTCGATAAATCCAAACAGATGGGAGTGCCCGTTGTGGATATAGAAGGACAGATCATTGTCGGGTTCGATAAGGAAAAAATAGACGAGGCACTTGATCTTTAAATGCAGCGTTCTTTCCCTTCTTCCCGACCAAAGGAAAGCGGTATGATATGATATCAAAACAGAGGCTTCTTGCGGGCTTACATGAGCTTATTTACGTAGAGGAAGGGATGGTGACGGTCTTCACTAATTTCACCAAGGTGCTCGTCGGTGAGACCGAAGGCATCGAAGATGAGAAACGCAGAAAGATAGATAGCCTTATCTCTCAACTTCATCGTGACTCTTCCCGCCACAGGGAAATGGTCGAGGAGCTGTTACTCAAAATTGAAAAGGATTCGCGTGATGAATACTGATCACCTGCGCAAGGAATTCGAGGAGATCCTGGGCTATGAAGAAAGGGCCAAGAGTTTTTATGACCATTACATAGAACAGGTGGACGATGAAAAGATTAAACAGACCCTTTCCGAAATAAGGGATGACGAGAAACGCCACATCCAGATCGCCAAAAAACTCATAGAACTGGTCTCATGATGAAAGAACTCATCGCCGGCCACGCGCGAAAAAAGGACCTTATAAAAAGGCGGCTCAGGCAATTCAAGAAAACATGGAACGGAACTGAAAAGAAGATCTTCAGTGAGCTGTGTTTCTGTATATGCACCCCGCAGTCACGGGCGGTATACTGCGATAAGGCGGTCTCGCGCCTTGAGAGGAGCGGTACCCTTTTTACCGGCACCGTCCGACAGATAAGAAAAGGCCTTGAGGCGGTGCGCTTTCCGAATAACAAGGCCAGGTACATAGTCGGAGCTAGAAAGCTCTTCACCACCGACGGTTCTATCAGGATCAAGGATAAAATAGACCCGGGCGATATACTCAAGACCCGTGACTGGCTCGTGATGAACGTGAAGGGTCTCGGATATAAGGAAGCGAGCCATTTCCTGAGGAACATAGGATTCGGCAGGGGGCTTGCGATACTGGACGTGCACATAATCAGGAACCTCATCAGGTACGGGGTTGTTGAAGAAGCCCCATCCAATCTATCAAGGGCCAGATACCTCCGGATCGAGGAGAAGATGAGGAAGTTCTCCCAAAAAATAGATATACCAATGGAAGAACTTGATCTATTGTTCTGGTCAGAGGAGACCGGGGAAATATTCAAGTAGGAGGCTGAACATGCTCAAGAGGACCTTTTTCTTTGCTGTGGTCGCATTTATGACACTCATGCTTCTGCGCGGTGCTCTGGCGGTGGATTACAGATTATATTACCCTCGGCAGGAGACAGAGCCCGTGCCCCAAAAGGTCCAGGATTTCATAAGGGACCGTGTTGTCTCAGAACAGCGGGAAAATGGTTTTTTCACAGTATACGATCCCAGGATAGAACGCCAGAGAAGGCTTTACGTGCTTAAATTTAATAAGGGCGTCAGCAAGACCCTTGTGACGGTCGAGGGTGAGGAGAAAGAGTACTACTATTCAAGCGCTATATTCCGGGACCTTGACAACAATGAACAGCTTAAGGTCAGCGTGTACGTTGAGATAGAAGATGACGGCACCATGAAGGTGGTCTCCAGGGAAATCGACAAGGTCGGCGGCAAGAAGCGCTGATAAGGCGTTATGGCCACAAAATATCATGAAACTGATAACAAGAGACACAGATTATGCTATCCGCGCGCTCTGCTGTATCGCCGGGGCGAGGGAGAAGACGCTTTCGGTAAGGGACCTCACGGGGAAGCTGGACATGCAGAGGCCGTTTCTGAGGAAGATACTCCAGAAGCTCAATAAAGAGGGTTTGCTTGATTCTTCAAAAGGGCGCGGCGGGGGGTTTACCCTGGCGCTTGCGCCTGAAAAGATCAGCGTTTACTCGGTCATGAGGGTCTTCCAGGGACCCTTCAGTATAAGCGAGCACCTTTTCAAGGGCAAGACATGCCAGTTCATAGAGACTTGTTTCCTCAAAAAGAAGCTGGATGAGCTGGAAAGGATCATTACCCGTGAGATGAAAAGTATCACGATCAGGTCGCTTCTTAAAAAAGGCCCGGACTTTACCGGCGAGGTATGACCAGGAGGTGGAATAATGATATCAGATAATAACAAAGAACCTCTCAGCTCCAGAGCGCTCGATCTGGCGGAGGTCATTGACTACCAGCCCGGAGCTGTGGTCAGCCGTACGCTTATAGACAAGCCCGAAGGGACGGTCAGCGTGTTCGCTTTTGAAGCGGGTGAGGGGCTGAGCGAACATACCGCTCCGTTCGACGCGCTGGTAGGAGTCATAGAAGGAACCGGAGAAGTGGTCATATCTTCAGAAAAACATGATCTTAAAAAAGGCCAGATCATAATCATGCCCGCCAACAGGCCACATTCAGTAAAAGCAGCGAGCAGGCTCAAGATGATGCTTGTTATGATCAGGGGCGATTGAACCGTCCGTAACTGAAGGACGCCCACAGAACGATATATACGGAGGCATTCAGATGAAAAGGATATTCAACTGGCGGGTCGGCATGGCGCTGGCTCTTATCGCGCTTTCAGCGGCCTTGTATTACACCCACTTCAGGATATTCCATGATGCCCACCATATCTTCATATACCTGTTAGGGGATATCGCGTTCGTCCCGGTGGAGGTCCTGCTCGTTACGCTGATAATACACCATCTCCTGGAGAAACGCGAGAAGAGGCACCTGCTCAACAAGATGAACATGCTCATCGGCACCTTCTTCAGTGACGTGGGGACAGACCTTTTGAGGATCTTTTCCGGGTTTGACCGGGATTCGGAGGCTCTGAAGAAGGCGCTGAGACCGGATTCGGAATGGACACACGGGGATTTTGACTCAGCGAAAAAACTTGTTTCCCAGCACGGGTTCAGCCTTTCGGTTAACGCCGGCGAACTGGTGGAGGTTCGGGACCTTTTATCCGGTAAAAGGAACCTTTTAATGAACCTTCTGGCCAATCCGAACCTTCTTGAACATGACTCGTTCACCGATCTTCTCTGGGCGGTCTTCCATCTGGCGGAGGAACTCCAGCACAGGGATGATCTCGCCGAAGTCCCGGAAACCGATCTTGAACACCTGGCGGGGGACGTTGAACGGGCGTACGGGCAGCTTTTATATGAATGGATAGATTATATGAGACACCTCTCGAAGTCGTACCCGTATCTATTTTCACTGGCGATGCGGACTAACCCGTTCAAGGGGAGGATGACCGCAGAGGTCCATTAAGCTTGAAGCGGTATTATCCTCTCATCAAGGGCCTCTGAAGATGCCCTGACCCTGATTTTTCTCTTGTAATAAGGCAGAATCTTGATAAAATAAACCTCTAAAATCTGTTCTTGTTCAACCATAATTAACACGGTAAGGAAAGGTGATGAAAAATGCATAGCTACAAGGATCTTGGTCTAACTCCCACTAAAGAGATGTATGTAAAGGCAATTGACGGCAAATACGCCGTTCCGGGTTATAATTTCAATAACCTGGAGCAGCTTCAGGCCATAATGACTGCATGTATAGAGACCGCCTCGCCCGTTATCCTACAGGTATCTTCCGGCGCCCGGAAGTACGCCAACCAGACGCTTCTGAGGCACCTGGCGAACGGTGCGATGGACCTTGTTAAAGAAGCGGGGGCGAATATCCCTGTCGCTCTGCACCTGGACCACGGGGATTCCTTTGAATTATGCGTATCCTGCATAGAGACCGGTTTTTCTTCGGTCATGATAGACGGCTCGTCCCATTCATTCGAGGATAATATAACGTTGACGAAGAAGGTCGTTGATTATGCCCATAAGCACGGCGTTTCGGTAGAGGGGGAGCTCGGGGTGCTGGCGGGGATAGAGGATGAAGTACAGCATGAGGTGAGCCATTACACGAAACCCGAGGAGGTCGAGGAGTTCGTTGCAAAGACCGGGGTGGACAGCCTGGCCATATCCATCGGCACATCCCACGGAGCTTACAAATTCAAGCTAAAACCAGGCGAAGAGGTTCCACCGCTCAGGTTCGATATACTTGAAGAGGTGGAGAAGAGGATACCCGGGTTCCCGATAGTGCTCCACGGGGCCAGTTCGGTTATACCCGAATACGTGGATATAATAAACCGTTACGGCGGTAAACTGGAGAACGCCTGCGGTGTTCCGGAAGACCAGCTCAGAAAAGCTACACAGTCGGCGGTATGTAAGATAAACATTGATTCCGACGGCAGGCTGGCCATGACCGCCAAGGTTCGCGAAGTCCTAGCCACCAAGCCGGAAGAGTTCGATCCGAGGAAATACCTCGGTCCGGCCAGGGACGAACTCATCAAGATGTACAAGCACAAGAATGAGAACGTCCTGGGAAGCGCGGGCAAGGCGTAAGTAGCCCGGAGGGCAAGATCACACAGGGGCGGACGGTCATGTCCGCCCCTGTTTTTTTTGCGAGCTTATTTTATCAGGTTTCATATTTTTCAGTAAGGCGTGCGTAATATCCGGCGGCTTCTTTATTGCCGCGCTTTAGCGCTCCTGCGGAAAAAACCCTGCACTTGTCGCGAAGTTCATCAAGTGTCGCCTCGTGGTAAGCATCAGACAACACGTCCGCATCCAGCATTTTTTCAAGGGCCCTTATCCTGTACCTGTCCAGACCCCATACGCTCGAGGAAAGCTGGTCCGGTCTGCCCCCGTCCTTGACGGTAAGATATTCTGGTATGAGTTTGACGGGATAGATACTGGTGGCCCTCAGCCAGAAATCGTAGTCTTCACAAGCTTCCAGGTTCTCGTCGAAATTCCCGACCCTTCGGAAGACCTCCCTTTCGATGACCGCCGTAGAAATGCTTATGCAGCAAAGAGGCAGGGCTTTGAGATAGACACTGCCGGTGGGTTTTTTGTGTTTTTTCTTCTGGTTAAGAAGCTTTCCCTTGCGGTACCATATCTCTTCGGTATGGAATATCTTTATTTCCGGGAAGCGGTTAATGTAGTCGACTGCTCTGTTGAGCTTCTCGCTTACCCAACGGTCGTCCGAATCCAGAAAAGCGATATAACGCCCGGCAGCCAGTTCCAGGCCCCTGTTGCGGGCGCGGGAAACGCCTTCATTATCCTGCCGAAGATAAATTATGCGCCTGTCGGTGTATCCGCGTATGAGGTGCTCGGTACCGTCACTTGAACCGTCATCGACGATGACCAGCTCCAAATCCCCGAACGTCTGATCCAGGACCGAATCAACGGCTTTTTTGAGCAGATCATGCCTGTTGAAAGTGGGTATTATGACCGAAAAGAATGTTTGTCTCATCATGCCTTTATTATATAATAAAAATACGCGTTATCGCAAAGCGAGTGTTTATTTCCGGCGGGTTGGCCGGTAACGGAGGGAAAGAGGTTTTAATGTCTCCTGCAGGCAGATTCATCTATTACATAGCCATTGCCATAATACTGGCCGCTTTATTTTACCTCTATTTAAAGTGGTTCGAAAGAAGCAATATCTACTTTCCCACACGCCAGATGGATGCCACTCCAGCGTCCGTCGGTCTTAGTTACCAAGAGGTGGATTTTACCGCGGCTGACGGTGTCAGCCTGAACGGGTGGTTCATTCCCGCCCGGGGAAGCGCAAGGGCGGCGGTCCTCATATGCCACGGGAACGCGGGCAACATAAGCCACAGGTTGGGGATCATGCAGATGTTCCACCGGATGGGGCTTGACGTTTTCATATTCGATTATCGCGGGTACGGGAAAAGCTCGGGAAGCCCGAGCGAGGAGGGCCTGTACCTGGACGCCGAGGGGGCATACAGCTATCTTGCGAAAGAGAAAGACCTCGGCGCGCACCGTATCGTTCTATACGGAAAATCCATCGGCGGGAACGTTGCCATCGACCTGGCGGTCGGGGTGGATGCCGATATCCTTATTGCCAACAGCGCTTTTACTTCAACGCCGGATATGGCCCGGGAGATATATCCTTTTCTGCCCCTGGGGAAATTCATAACGCAGAAGTTCGACGCATCCTCCAAGATCGGCCTGGTTAAATGCCCCAAGCTCTTCGTGTACAGCAAAACCGATGAGATCGTGCCTTATTCCCACGGTGAAAGACTTTTCAGTAAAGCACTTCCGCCGAAGGAACTTCTGACCGTAGAGGGAGGGCATAACGACCCATTGTACGATGATCCGGATTTCAGGGATGGGATCGATTCTTTTTTGAAAAAACATGGTATATGAAAGAAAGGAAGATAATGAGAAGGTTCATGGTTTCGGTCATCGGCGGGCATGAATGCGACGGGGATATCGCAGAACTGGCACGGCAGATAGGAGAGACAATAGCCGAAGAAGACGCCGTGCTTGTCTGCGGGGGCCTCGGCGGCATCATGGAAGCTGCCTGCCGCGGTGCGAAAGGAAAAGGCGGACTTACCTTGGGGATAATCCCCGGGGAGGATAAGTCCGAGGCGAATAAGTGTGTTGATATCGTTATCGCCACCGGCATGGGCTACTCGCGTAACACGCTGGTCGCCGGCACGCCCGATATGGTGGTGGCCCTTCCGGGAAGGTACGGCACGCTTTCAGAGATAGCTTTCGCTCTTAACGCTAAGATACCGGTCTACGGTTTCGGGACATGGGATATCGAGGGTGTCTGCCGCCTGGATTCGGTGGAAGAGCTTGAAAAAGCCATCAGAAAGAGAATGGGGGAAGGCGCATGACGGAATTTTTAAAGAGTATCGATACGGCGGTATTTTACTTCATCAACAGGGACTGCAAGACGCTTTTTCTTGACATGGTAATGCCGTATATCACAGAAATAGGAGGCGGCAGGATCATATTCGTTGTGGCATTACTGATGCTTTTCGTAAAGCGCAGGGATGTAAAGATGACCGGTGTGATCCTCATGGCGGGAGTTACCCTGACCTACCAGACCGTCTACCTGCTTAAGATGATAATAGGCCGCCCCAGGCCTTTCATGTCCCTGGCCGAGGTTAACACGCTTTTCACGACCAGTGGGTTCAGCTTTCCTTCCGCTCACGCTTCCATGGCCTTTATGGCCGCATATATACTGGGGGCTAACTTCAGGCGCTCTTCCGCGCTTTTTTACCTACTGGCTTCGGCTTCCGCGTTCTCCAGGGTGTATCTTGGCGTGCATTATCCCTCAGATGTCATTGCCGGCGCGTTCGTGGGGATCTTTCTGGGCTACTTCCTCAGGCGCATTTCCGAACATATTAAAAAATCTTACTCTACGAGCCGTTTATGAGGAATATCCTGCTTGTAAACCCCTGGATATATGATTTTGCGGCTTATGACCTGTGGCTTAAACCCTGGGGGCTCTTGAAGATATCCGCGGTCCTGAAAGAGAAAGGGCTGCGTCTTTTCATGGTGGATACTACCGACAGGCATCACCCGGGGCTTGATGAAAGACCCAGGGATCATATGGATGGCACGGGCAAGTTCCGCGAGGAAGAAATAGAAAAGCCCGGTATACTGGAGAAGATACCCAGAAAGTACAAAAGGTACGGCCTTTCCGTGGAAGCTTTCCTGGGGGCGCTGCCGGAAGAGGATATAGACCTAATCCTTCTTTCCTCGGGCATGACGTACTGGTATCCGGGGGTTTTCGAGGCCGTGAGACTCCTGCGCATGGAATACCCCGGAGTTGCCATAGCGCTCGGAGGCACTTATGCTACGCTGGAATACGAACACGCCCGTTTAAATAGCGGCGCGGACATTGTTATATCAAACAGTGAACTGGATAAGCTTTCTGAGCTTTTGGGCGGAGGGTATGATCTTTCCTTCCAGAACCTTCTTGATAAGACCATTGATTATGACTGGTACCCGAGGAGTGCGTATGCGGTTCTCAGGCTGTCCCTCGGGTGCCCCTTTGATTGCGCCTATTGCGCCCAGAAGCGCTTAGGTCCCTCTTTCATGTTAAAAGAGGAACAGGCGGCCATCAGCGAGTTCAGCGCTCTTTATGAAAGAGGCATAAGGAACTTCGCATTTTATGACGACGCACTCCTGTTCGCGGGAGATTACCTGGTCCAATACCTGGAAAGGATAACAAGTTCGGGGCTTGATGCGAGGTTCTATACCCCCAACGGACTGCACGCAAGGTTCATGTCGCAGAGGAAAGCGGATCTCATGAAAAAGGCGGGGTTCGTTAATCCAACCTTGAGCCTTGAGATCGCCGATCCCGACAAGGCCCGCTCCTGGCATAACAAAGTCACGGTAGAGGAGCTGAGAAAAGCGATAGGCTCTCTCCGGAAGGCAGGTTACCGAAAAGGCAGGTACACGGTATACCTGATGCTGGGCATGCCGGGAACCAGCATCAGTGACGTTAAGCGGAGCGTGGACCTCGTGCATTCGCTGGGAGCGAAAGTATCATTGAGTGAATATTCACCCGTACCGGGTTCAACGAAGACGCCCTGCTTTACAGCTGATGAGAAGGACCCTTTATACCAGAATAACAGTATATTTCCCACATTCTGTGCCTCCGAATGGGGCCAGGTCAAAAAGATCAAAGAATACACCAGGCAGCTTAATACAAAGCTGTTGTCCGGTAAGAATACCCACGATATACCCGCCTGATGAGTTAAACAATAAAAAGTAAGCACCTTTAGCATTGATTTATACCTTTTATAATGTTATAGTACTAAAGTACTATCTCTGTTAAGATAAAAAAAAGTAATAACAAGCATTCTTTGTCATTTTCCTGTGCGTAATGAATGTTGTATTAAATGATCATAATGATACTATGATAAAAACGCGGAAATACATATATCCGATAAGATGCGTATCGATACTTCTGAGCGTCCTGCTGCTCTGGCAGGGTATGGTCTGGGCCGATCCTGGTCTGATAACAAACCGTGACCAGTTGCAGCCAAGAACGCTGATCAGTGATCCCGCCGGCCAAGTTTCTGCAGTGATGGCCTACCTTACCGGCACTCTTGCCGCTTGCGAGAGAGATCCTCTTAACCGGAATATTTTCAGGATGAAAGACCGCGCGCAAGAGGCGATAAATCAACTCGAAACTTCGGTGCGCATTCTTGAGGCTTTGCCGGTTATAAAAGACGAAGCCGAAGAAGGAGAGTTTGTTATCGACCTCGGGCTGTGTATCATCCGTTATTACAATCCCAAGCTGAGAGATGCCCTAGGCAGTAACCCCGGACGCAGGGTGATAGAACAGAAAAGGATAGGAGAGTATCTTGCGCGGCAGATCATCCTGAACGGGGATGACGGGCGCGATGAACGCCTTATACGGGAGTCGGTCGCGCCGAAGCCCGGCGAAAGTACGGGTCCGGACGTCCCTGGAAGTCCGCCCCAGGAGGAAGAAGGCCGGACCTCTCCTCATACGAGTTCTCTTGACTTCGTCGCTTCAAGGCTCAAGGTGAGGTACTCCGCTTTTTTCCATGCGCCGGTCGCTGAAGAGCTTTTGAAGGTGGGGTTACCACTTGGTGTTCTTATCTTTCTGAGGAAGTTCGGCTGCGTCGCACCACCGCTCATGATCGGCCTTTTTTATAGTGGGCTGATCCTCGCCGGGAGCGTCTTTACCGCTGGTCACATTTATAACTTGTCTGCGCAAGAGAGAACCAGACTGGATCTTAAAAGAGCTTTTAGCGTGTTCGCAGCGCCTTTCGCGACCGCCGCAGGCGGGATAGCGCTCGCTTCGGTTCTGGCCTCGCAGCCTGCATGGGCGCTCCTGCTCAGTATGGGATGGCACTTATTCGTAAATCTTATGGTGGCTTTTCTGCGCAGATCCGGCATGGACGGAATGTACGCATCTTTCTTCAAGAGGGGCAGGGATGATGACCTGGTAGGTTTCGTTATGGGGTTGGTGCCAGAGGGCGGACTTATCGCGAGAGAGTACCCCCGTATCAAGGAAGTTACCAAAAGCACATTCGGTATCGATATCGATCAGCACGAATATGCTTCTCTCAGGGCCAGATTAGCCTTAAAGAGCGCGGGGCAGTCTCCCAGGAAGACTGTTGAGTCGTTCTCCCAGTTCAACCTTGATCCGTACAGATACCCGGAGACAGTCCATGAGATCGCGCTCTTATGCATAAATGTCGCCGCCGGTCATGCAGCCATGAATTTCCGGAATTTCGGATTTGATGCGGAACACCATGAGCACCTCATCCTGGACCTGGCACAGCATTGCGCTTCCTGCGACGGGGAGAGCACTTCCCGGCATTACAAAAGATTCGGCCTGGTTGAGAGATCTCACGCCGTGAAGATCGCCACGCTCTCGGCGATGCAGAACGGACACGGCGTAGCGCTGTATTTCGACCAGTTCGGTCTTGACCCCACCGCATCCCGTAAGGAGCTCAGAGAGGTCTCGGGTATAGCGCAGATAGCCTCACGCGAGAGCCCGGAGAGCGTGGCCGTGAATTTCCGGAATTTCGGATTTGATGAGGAACACCACCAGGAGGTCATTTTGAATTTAGCATTATCCTGCGCGCGTCACAACGGCAGGTCCACCGCGGTCAATTTCAGGAAATTCGGTCTCAGAGGCAGAAGGCACGCCGAATCCGTTGCGCGAGCCTGTGCCGGGGAGAACCTCGAAGGTACATTGCGTTACTTCGGCCAGTTCGGCCTGGATATGGACGAAAAAGAGGCCCTTGAGTTCTGCAGGAAAGCTGAGAGGGATCTCATAGCCGAGCTTTCTTCGAACACTCCGGATGTGCCACTTTACCAGCGTCTTTGTGAGAACGGTCAAAATCTGATGCGGATTGTGGATGAGACATATGACCTGCTGGACCTTTCGGCTCTTTCAATAGGCGCGCAGGCATACGTGAAGCTGTTGCTACTGGAGGAAGTCGCCTCAAAAGAAGAGATCTCAGAGAGATTTATCGCGAGATTGAAAGAAGAGGTCATACCCGGGCTAATGGTTCTTGAAAAGATCTCGAAGGATTATCCGGCAATGGGGCTTGATTATCACAGGTCCGGCAGGGAGCTTCTGTCGGCTGTGGACGCCGAGCACAGCCTCAGGGCCAAGCTTGTCAATTACATATCCCGGACCAGGACGCCACATGAGCTGGATAGGTCCGTGCTGAAGAATAACGGTGAAAGGATCATAAGGCTCCCGCCCGCCCCGTATCCGGTCATGCTCCTGTTCGCCGGCCAGCTCGAGAACATGCGCATAATAGATGCAAGGGATTTCGGGATAACCGTATCCGGTGACCATATGCGCGAAGGTTTGTTTCTTTTTTCTCTTATGTATTTCGCAGGCGCCCGCCCGGTAAGCAGGACCTCGTCGGGAGAAGTCCCCGGCAAGCCCTGGATAGCCGCCGGAAGAAAGGGTTACGCCATAGACCCATGGACGGGAAAACGCCTTGGCGGGGACGACCCCGCGACCGGGGGCACCCAGACAAAGTTCTTCCTGATCGGTTCCAACGCGTTGATGAAGAGAAAACTTGCCATGGCGTTCTATCTGGTGACGGCGTCCAGCGCCAGCACGAATGGATACGGGATAACCGACAAAGAGCTGGAAAAGATATACCTGGACATGAAAGAGCAGATCGGTGCTTTTTACAGGGAAGACCTGGTTGTGGGCAAGGTCAATATGGACAGGCTTGAAAACGTGCAGCTTGATGAATTCCTCGGCCGTTACGTGCTGAATACCGATCTTGTCAGTACCGCCCTCGAGACCATCGATACCGGTCTCAGGGACGATCCGGAGGCAAATGACGTGGTCCGGCTGGTAAACGGTAATATTCACGAACGTTTCCGGGATCTGGTTGACGCGCATATCGACAGGATCAGGTCGCATATTTTCCCCGAAGAGGTGCAGCGGATACTGGACCAGGCATATAGAGGGGATTTTAAGTCCGTAAAGCAGTCGGTTCTTTCAATGTGTTTTTCCGGCCCGGAGACATCCCGGAGGGCTTTGGAACTTGCCAGATACGCCTATCCCGTTGAGTATGGCAAGATCCGCAGGGCCGAGGAGAAACAGAAGGCTTCAAGCAGATCCCTTGCCGCCTCCATCATCCGGAACGCATCAAGGGTTATAAACGAGATAGTGAATTCGCTTTTCGCTTTTTCCGGAAAAGAGAAAAAGGTGCTGATCGCGCTGGATCTTGATATAGGCGAAGGCCGGGTGAATTCCATCATGCGGGATATACTGGAAGTTCTTCCCGATCTTGAGAAGAACAATAAGGATCTCGAGAGGTTCTTCAGGGACCTTGAGATAATAAAAGGCGAAGGCGGGATACTTGCCAGGAGGGTGGAGAGCCTCACCGATCCGGAAAAAGGCTCGGTGGATCCGGAGAACCTGATAGTTCTAACAAGCAAGAATAACCTGGAGTATTACGACAGGTTCGAGGGCAGGGCTACTCTTGCCGGTATAGATTCTTCGGACCTTCCGGAAGGTGCTTACCTGCCGGTACTTGAAACCATGCTTTTTGCCATTGGCAGACATCTGGGATGGGACAGGCAAACATTGATGGAATGCTACAGGACGATCCCCAATGTTATTTCTTATGATGAGCTTAGCATGATCGAACGCGATCTGCTTTTCGGGGAGACAAGGTCAGCCATGGTGCTGCGTCTTATCCCGGATGCTACCAGCCTTGGGATAGAAAGACTCAGGGATATAATGGAGAATATCAAGCTTATGCTGGCAAGGGCCTGATGCAGTTAAAGTTTAAAAAAGTAAGCTCAATTGGTTTGAAAATGGATTTTTAGAGGTGTAAACTATATATAGAGGAAGTATTTATAATATTAAAAAATTGTATTTTTTCTATATATAAATTATAGGGAAATACTCTTTTTTTGGCAACTAAATAAAAACTTTTAAAAAGATGCAGACTAAGAGAGGATATCATGTTATGGGGCATTAAAAAAGCACATACGGTCGCGAAAAAGATCACTTCACTGATCGTGATAGTAGTCTTCATGACTAGCTTTTCCGTTAAAGATGCTGGTGCTGTTGCGGAGGTGCCCGAACCGGTATTCTCCGTATTGAGCGCGCCTGAGCAGCAGTTCGCCCCACTTAACGTTGAGACCTTTACCGTTCCTCAGCATCTGGGGACCATGAAATTCACCCATAATGCCGATTCCGATAAACTCATAATCCACATACAGGATGCGCATTGTAACTACGGCGCTCAGAAAAAGATATCCGAGATAATCTCCTATCTTGTAAAAGAATACGGTATTACCGATATCAATCTTGAAGGCGGTGTCGGGGAATACGATCTATCTATTTTTACCGGTATTGCCGACAGGGTGATACGCGAGAAGGTCGCGGACCACTTTGTAAAACAGGGACTTGTAAGTGGTCCTGAATACTATGCGGTCAACCATCCCTTCGATGTCAGGCTCTGGGGAATAGAAGACCCGGTCCTTTACATGAACAATATCTCGGTCTATTGGGAGTCGGAGGATTACAAGGAACAGGCGAAAGAGCTCTTGGGGGGCATAAGCCGGGTTATGGACCTTCTTAAAAAGAGCATTTATACCCCCCAGCTTCTTGAAGTGGATACCCGATACGAAGCCTACAAACAGGGGGAGCTTCAGTTCAAGGACTACTTAAGCTTTCTCATGCAGAAAGCCAAAGAGCAGATGATAGATCCCAAGGATTATCCCAATATCTACCTGCTTTACCAGTCCCTGAACCAGGAGGGGGGCATTGACTTCCAGGCGGCTAACACGCAGAGGGATCTTCTTGTTGACCAGCTCGAGAGAATGCTTTCCAGGAAGGCGCTTGATGAGCTGGTGATGAAGACCATAGACTTCAAGGTTAAAAAGATATCACAGTTCGAGTTCTATGATTTTTTGGTAAAAAAGGCCAAACTCGCCGATATATCGCTGGATGAATATCCCGACCTCCAGAAATATATAGTTTATATTACCCTTTACCACGCTGCGGACAGGTTCGCAGTGATGGAGGAGATGGACCGCATAGAAGCGGATCTTAAATCCAATCTTTACCAGAACAATGAACAGAGGCGCCTTAACGGGCTTTCCAGGAATCTTACCCTGATGAAGAACCTTTTCGCGTTGAGCCTGACCAAAGAGGATTACAAGTATTACAAGCAGAACAGGGACGCTTTCAGGGTAAATAATTTTTCTTCCTTTATAGATGAGAAGGCCCCCGTTTATAATATCTCCGTCCGCTCGCCCGAAGAGTCCCGGCAACTTGACAGATACCGCGCCGATCTTGAGCGTTTCTACGAATACTCTTTCGGCAGGGACGAAGCTTTCCTGGAGAACATAAATTTCACCGACCGCGGGAAACAGGCCGCAATAGTCGTAACGGGAGGTTTCCACACGGAGAACCTCTGTGACCTGTATAAGCAGGAGGATATATCCTATGTTTCGATAATTCCGGACTTCAAGAACGAAAAGGGGTACGAATGCCCGTATTTCGACCTTCTTTCGGGGAAGATCTCCGGCACCTACGAGAAGATGTACCGGATCCTGAGCGAGGCTTCACTCATACAGGTGGCGAGTTTTCTCTCTCCGCTGGGAGAGGACGTATGGGATCGAAGGAGCATAGACGCTTTCAAGGCGGCCGTGATCGTGGTCACCCAGAACCAGAAGGCTATCGCCGAGGGCAACGAGATCGTAGGTATCGAAAGAAAGGGAGAGGATCTTGTCCTCAGGATGAAGAAGGGAAGGCCCATTACCATGCCCCTCCGGGAACTCCTCCACCGGGTACATGAACGCGAGACAGACCAGCAGATGGAAGCTATTAGCCTGCAGGCTCCCGAAAGCTTCAAGGACATCCCCGAAGGGGAACTTGACGATATAATAAATAACGACCTGCTTCCCTTTCTCGAAGCGATGGGCATCTCCCCTGATGTCGAAGAGATAGTAAAAGGACTTACCGGCAACAGTGTTCTCACGGGACTTCCCCTTGTACGTACAGTTGAAGGGGTGAATTTCGAAGGTACTCCGGGCGGTTACGGTATACGCATAAACGCAAAGTACCAGAACGCGGACGGCAGGATCGGCAGGGACGGGCGAAGCGTTATCCTCCATGAAATAGTCGGCGGCATCTACGGCGACCATATACTCGCAGAGCAGGTTGAACAGGCCTATCGCGCTAATGACAGGCGGGATAAACTTCTCGCGGATGAGACTCCGCTTAAGAAACCGGATGAGGCGGGTGAACTGGTGACCGCCGCCGTCTGGCAGATGGAAGCCGAAGAAAGGCTCGAAGTGGACAGGGACTATACCGCGCCTCTGGAAGGAGGTCTTAAGCTTACTTCAAAGATGCTGCCCGCTATAAGGCGCCAGCTGGAGAGCGAGGGCCTGATCACCTCCGCAAAAAGTCTCTGCCGCACCTTGGATGATTACGCGATGACAGGATACTCCGACAAGATCGATTCATTTGCTTCATCCACCGCCAGTAACCTGGTATATACCTTGGCGCGCAGACTTAGACAAGAGGATGACAAACAGAAAGCCGCTGACGAACTTGTGGGCCTGGTAAACTTCCTGAACGGACTCCAGAGAACGGTGAATTCACTCAGTTCACAGTTCCAGAAGGAGAGAAAGGCCGAAATACAGAAGGAGCTGGATGATTTCTTCCTTAACACGCGCATGGAGATAGGCGACATGGTCAAGGGGCTTTTGAACGACGCTGAGATAGCCTCTGAGATCGCCCGTGTAAAGGAAGATATCCTTCCCGCCATGGCCGAGGGCAGGCAGAACCGGCCCGGGCTCAGCCCGGTCAAGATAAGCAAATTATCCACTTCGCTTGAGAGGCTGAGGAGCAGTTTCCAGGACGGCAAGATCGACGCGGCGCAGGACATAGCGGATGCCCTTCAGCGGCTGGTGCGTGACCGGGGCCTCTCCCGCGAGCAGGAACAGCTTCTGGCAAGCGGCAGGAACAGGATGGGGGTCGTCGATTACGGTGAATCCCTTGAAGTCATAGAGAATGCTTTTCAGGTAGAAGGTTCTGATCTCAATGTCTTTTTCAATTCGCTTTCCCGGGAAGACCGTGATGAACTCGTCAGAAGAATGAGCGAAAACCTGGGCGTTACATATATACAGCCCGGGGAGACCTTTATCAAGGCGGGAACTCCGGATGATAATTCCGCGTATTTCGTGCTTTCTGGGGGGTACAGGGTGGATTATCCGCTCATAGGGAGCAGGACCAAGAACACCGTCTTCCAGACGGATAACGGCGCCGGGCAGATGGTAGGCGAGATAGCTCTGGTACACAGGACGCGCAGGAACGCTGATGTCGTCGCCGATACCCCGATGAGGGTTCTTGTCATGACAGAAGACGCCCTGGATGAGGCCTTCAAGGGAAGGCCTGATCTTGAGAAGGCTTTTTTCGAGGCCATAGACGCAGTCGTGGAAGACCGTCAGGAACAAAGACGCCGGGAGACACATTCCGCCAAGTTCTCGGTGGTGGGCCCCATAGGCCGGGAACAGTTCTCGGCTCTGGAGAGTCTGATATCCGAAGGCATAGTAACGGTGGAGAGGATGCCTTCGGGAGAGGAACTTGAGTCCATCCTCCAGGAAGCCCTGGACGAGGTTAAAAAGACCAGGTTCAGGGACGAGAAGGATAAAAAGAGGAGGGACGAGGCGATAGACCGGATAGAGGAACTGATGGAAAAGGGAGCCGCTGATCTCAGCGAGCTCATGGAGGCTTTGGAGACCGCCTACCGCAAGTCTATAGTTCCCATACTCAAGGACCTGATGGATGAAAAAAAGAAGCAGGTCGCTTTCAGGGTCAACAGGTCCCGGATAACGGATCCTGCGCTTTCGCGTGTCGATATCAAAAAAGATGAACTTGATTTCAAGACGCTCAATACTCTGATCAACGTTGAAATGACCGAAGAAAGCGAGATAGAGGACCTCCAGAAGAAGCTGCAGATGATGCCGATAGGCTACGGCGATGCTATAGCGCGGCGGGTCAGAAGGGACTCTGAGCTCTTCGACCGTGCCGGCGAAAGAAGGAAGAACCTGGAGGGTCTTAAGAACGCGCTCGCCACTTCTATAGACGGGATACTCAATATATATGATACAAGGGGGCTGTTAAGATACGACCGGACCGCCCGTGACGAGGGGTACATGATCAGGGAATCCCTCGAAAGGATGATAGACCTCTACCTCATGGGCCGCATGGACAAGCCCCTCCGGGAAAGTGACGTTAGGAAGTTCGTGGATCTACTCAGTTACTCTCTCAATATGTACGTTTTGCAGAAAGGGGGCGTCCAGGAAGTCGCCGTGACCGATGAAGACGGGCGTGTCGTGACCGACGCCGACGGCAACCCCGTCACGGTAAGTCTCGCTTACGGTTCCGGAGGTAACAGGTTAAGGGGCTCCAACGGCGCGATACACGCGATCATGAACTCCGACAAGGTGGATGCCATGGCCAGAAGCTATAACGCTGAACTGGCCGAGGCGCGCAAGGCCGGCAGGATAAGCCAGGAGGAATACGAAAGCCGTTTCATTACGCCGGAACTCTTGCTTGAGGCGAGGGTGGCCCTTATGATGCATGACGCGATGGCCGGCAATATCAGGAACGCCAACGCCGGGCTGGGTATATTCGGTGATGTAGAGGACCTTAAAGCCGGTCACGGAGCGGCGGCGACCAAATATCTGAATACCGAGGATGCCGACAGCCTGTTCACAGGTCTTTTCGGGGCGGACGGGAAGAGAAGGATCGCCGATAACATCGCTTTTCATGATTATACCGGTGTGGATTTCTCTACCCCGGAAGCGGCGGTAATGACCATGACGGAAGTAGCCGATAACACGGCCGCCGCGGAAAAGTTCATGGACGCGTTCACGCGTGTTCCTGCCAATAACGGTCTTCTGGGCAAACTCCACGAACTGGCCCAGCTGTGTACGATAGACGGGAAACTCAATAAAGGGCTTTACGCGAGGCTCCTGGAAGGCATCAGGGAGCAGATGATTGATAATATAGAACGGGCCGCCCGGCAGCCAGGTGAGGACCGCCTTACGCCGGCGGAAGCCCAGACCTACAAGTACACGGTGATGAACGATCTTAACATAATGACCGCGGGCATGAGCCTCGCGGCGTATAACGCGGGAGCTTTCCGTCTGGGCCAGGTCGAGTTCGACCTGGATGTCCAGGACGGGCGCGTAACGGACGTCACCATGTCCGTCGTCCAGGAAAGGGGCTATTCCGATGAAGAGTTCAAGGCTCTTTTTGGCGAGAACCTCGCTGACAAGCATCTTAAGAAGATAACCGCAGAGCCCTACGGGAGTAAAGATGATTCGGTCAAGCCGGGCGACCAGATAGGTAAAAAAGGCCTTGTCATGAAAATAACCCGCGCGGTCCAAGTCAATACCGAGCAGGCAAAGAACGCCAAGAACCTTGTCGGGGCAATGGTACGCGCGCGCAGGGAAGCTTTCAACCTGATGGGTACATATGATAACGCACAGGACCTGGTTGAGGTGGTAAAACTCTATTTCGGACTTAGCGACCACGAGATGGAAGCGCTTTCAGAGAATCTGGGTGGTCCGGCCGAGGTCGCCGACAGGTTCATGAACGTTATCTCCCTCGATGAAGTGAACCAGATCGAGCTGGCCGAGACCGAACCCGCCGAGGGTATATTGGAGCCTGAAATAATTCCCGCCGAGTCATATCCTTACGAAATGGCCGTGGATATGCTTCTTCCGGCCACGCCCCAGGAAATGCAGACGGCCAGAGGTGTTCTAAGCAGGCTGGCCGCTGAAAGCCCGGCGACCAGCCGGAAGGACCTTATGCGCGTAAGGTCCCTGGATGAGATGAACGACAGGGAGCTTGAATATCTCGAAAAACAGCTGGAGATGCTCGTTGGCAATAAGTACAAGAATACATCGGGCAGGATAGCCCTTCTTGCCGCCGCGGCAGAGAGCGTTAAAGATATGGATTCCAGGAGCGCCGATGTGCAGGAGATAATCGATAATTACGGAGACGCCATCTCCAACGTCAACAGGCTCGCCTGGAGCATGCAGGGCTCTGCCGATAAGCCCGGGCCCTGGCGGGATCAGTTCGGGAGCCTGAGCCTGCATCCCTGGCGCAAGCCCATCGTTCTGGCCAAGGCAACGAAGGTTTTTGAGAGAATGCTCTACGAGGTCATGGAACAGCGGGCCAGGAACCTGCGTAACCGGGTAGAGAGGACCCGCGCAAGGATACGGACCGCTGAAAAGGAACAAGCGTGGGTGGACAAGTACTCGCGCATGCTCGCCGAAGCGGAGGAGGCCGTTCCCGCGCTGAGGGACGCGCTGCTCAAAATGCTGGGAGTATATTACTGGATGGACAGGTCTCTGGGGAAGGAACATGTATACAACAAGCTTCCGCTCCATGACCGGTTCGGGGAGACCTTCAGCCAGGCAAGGGCCAAGGGGCTTACATATCTTATACAGTTCGATAGTTCCGATTTCCTGGGGCCGGACAAGGTGCAAAGATACGAGCATGAGATCGCCAAGCTGGAGCAGGACGTCAACCGGATAAGGTTCTCCGAACAGTTCTCTGAGGCGCTTATCGAAAAGGGGCTGGCCGCGAAGGACTGGGGCTCGTTCAGGAGGTACACTTTGCCCGTTGAGAGGCCCTCTGAGAAAGAGCTGGCGGCACTGCCGGGGGGGTTAAGGGTAGCTTATGAAAAGTCCCAGGCTGAGGCGGACCAGCGACGCGCCGCCGACAGAGAGGGATTCCAGAGGGTCATGGGGCTAATGATGGACATGGCTGCGGGTCGGGATGAGGCCATTGACAGCGGTGACCCCAGGCTTCTTCATATGATAGATATGGCGGTCTTGAGGAAGGCCTTCGACAGCGTGCAGGCTGATCTTGACGAGTACGGAAGGACCAAAGACCTCCTCTCCCTGCATAAAGCCTACCAGGGCTATTTCGGAGAGGAGGGGCTCGAGGAGATGCTTTCAAGGATAACGGATGCGACCAATAAGGACAGTGCTGCCACCAGTCGCATGAAAAAAGAAGTTATGAATTTTCTTAACAGAGAAGATCAGCTGGGACGCGATATAAAGCAACAGATCGAGTCGGCAAAGAACCAATACCAGGTGAACGCGGCCATAGCCCGTGATTCAATCGCAAGGGCGGACAGGATAATGCGTACCGCAATAGAGGAAGGAGGAGCTCTCAACAGGGGCGAGCTGGCCACGGTGACGCAGATGGCAGCGGATACGGTTCTTGACAACATGGTCCAGAGGGCCAGGGGCATCATTGACATGCTCCAGGTCAGGGAGGACGCGGCCGAACTTGAAAAGGAATACATGGACCTCCAGGAAAGGGTCAGCCAGTTCGAAAGAACGAGGAGAGAATATGTGCAGAGTGCCGAAGAGGCAGAGACCATCCTGAGGGCTCTTCAGATAGACCCGTCCACGGATCTGGGCGGGGAACTTTCAGTCCTTGATATAAACGAACTGAAAGAACGCATAAACCTTGCGGACAGGTTGGGTTATGATATATTTCTCGGCAGGGGGCTTAACATGCTAGCCTTGAGTAGCAATGAACTGGATATGAGGATGGCCAGGAAGAGAGCTTATGATATTTCCACTTCCACAGAAGAAGCGATTCAGTCCCTGACCGGACGGGAGGTCAAGCCTTTCAGCGGGTATGCCGAAGAAGGCGGTTATGCCACTCTGAAAAGTTTTGTGAACAAGCTAGTGAGCTGGGGGGTCGATATCTACGGTGATAAGGCTCCGGTGTATCTATTCAAGAGCAACCCGAGTACGGTTGATGCCCGCAAGGAGATCATCGATAAATACGGTCTCCAGACCAATTACCTTACCCTTACTTCCGGGCAGGACGCTTTACTGAAAGAGGCGTTCGGTAATGCCTCCACCCTGGAAGAAGCTCTTGAGATAATACGCCAGGCCCAGGAGGAAGACGCGCCCGAGATGGCCGAGACAGTGAACGAGGTCCATAACGCCATGCTGGCAGAACTTAACAGGCTCAAGGGAATGGGGCTGGACGAAGCCCAGAGCCGGAAGATGCTGGATGAGATGAAGGGCGAAAACTATGGGTTTGATTCGTTGAAAGGCAGTATAGGAGTTACTCTCATAAGGCGTCTCGCTGTGAACGTCGCCAGCAGTACGCCCCAGGTATTTTCTTTTCTGAACAAGAGCCTTATAGGCTTGAACAGATATTCTCTCAGGCTGAGCCCGGATCAGGTGATCGCCGCACTTGGTGATCTGGAAAAGAGCGTGGAGGACGGGGGATACGGATTTGACATATACAGAGGAGAAGGGCTGGACTTTTTCAATTCGAACCTGCCGCTCGTTCTGAGGGCGGTACAACTTACCGAACAGCAGATGGATTCCCAGCTTGAAAAGGGCCAGTTCGGTCTGCCCAACGGCTGGAAAAGGCGTCTGGAAGGTATGACGGACAGACTAGCGGTGGAGGAGTACGATAATTTCGTGAAAACCGACGCCGGGAAGAAGACCCTTCAGCTTTCCATGCGAGACGCCGGGATACAGGACCCCGCAGCTGAACTGAGAGGAATGAACAGGGAGGCTGTCGATAAGGGGCTTAAGGTGCTGGGTGCGACACGCGAGAGGATAGTCGACCTCACCCAGTACCGTCACCAGCAGGAGATAATGGATCAGCCTATGGTGGATCAGGGGATTGAGAATACCGAAATGATAAAGATGCTGGAAAACTACCTTAATGTCGCTATGGGTCCCGACAGCGCCAAATCCGAAAGACTCCAGGAGCTTGAAATGACGAATCCGGAGCTGTTCAGGGCGGTTCAGGTCCGCCTGGAGAAAGCCCATCTTGAGGCTTTGCGAGACGCCGGCAAACCGTACCAGCCCTACCGCGTAGGTGACATAGACCCCGTGACCAGAGCTATAGCGGATCTCAAACAGCAGACAGAAGCCATACGCGATAAGGTGGCCCCCGCCTCGCAGGTGAAGATCCCCAAAGTGATGGTGGGTCATGGCGAGCTTGCCGATAGAATGGACCAGGTCCGTACCGAAAAGGAACTGAAGGACCTGGTGGGTGAGAAGATGGACATGACCCAGGCCATGCGGACCAAGATCAACCTCGCTTTCAATAAGCTCTATGAGAAGATGCGGTCAGGGGGCCTTCCGGATAATGACCCGGGATTGATGGCTCTGGTAGAGAACATGGTGGGCGACCTTGAGATGGGGGACGAGGAAAGGGCTTTGCACAGATCCGCGGTTATCAATAACATATACCTCTTCAACGCCAAGGTGGAAGGCGAAGAGAATTATCTGTTGGGATTCAATACGGGCGACGACCCCGGGCTTGATCCGGCCATCGCAGGGAACATCGGCCTTTCAGCCGAACTTGTCGAGACGCTTGATGAGATGGAGCTGGCAGAATTCATCTTTCATGAGATGTATGAGATGGATTACGGTCACGAGGAGATCTACGGTAAGACCGACAGGGCAAATTCTCTTCAGGGCAAGATCTTCGGAAGGAACACCCTGAAGGACAAGTTCCGCAACTTCATAAACATGGAAGCGCGTAAATTCCAGCTTGCAAGTCTCACCGAAATAGGCATGATGCCGGGCGAAGCCGCCGAGATGGTAGCGTCCGGCGAGACCGGTGAAGCCCCTCAAGGGGACAATGCCGCAACGCGCCAGGTGTTAGCGATAGGCGCGGGAGAAGAGATCGAAAGAAGGAGCGACCCGGTGCGGATGGTCGTTGGGGTGGTGTACAACCTGGAAGACCACCAGACGTACCAGAGCGTTGAGAGCGGCGTGCGTGAAATGAACTCCGAACTCAAGGCAAAGTTCGGTGAAAAACCCGATAACCAGCAGATAATAACCTATAAGATAATACCCGGTGACACTGACGCGACGGCCAAGGAATACCTTAAGGCACTTGAGAGGGCGACCCGGACACTGCCCGAAGGCGGCAGGATAGTTTCATACACACCCCAGATGGAAGGCCTCGAGATGGCAGAGGTGGTGAACGAAAACGATCTCTTCAAGGAATACAGAGCCAACGAGAACGTAACCTTCGTAAAAGATGCCTATACCGACGGTCTGGACCCGGAGACGGGGAGAATGAGGCCCCCGGACATAGCGGTGCGGTTCGTTCTCGCCAGGCAGATAGCATTCTGTCTTAACGCTACCAACCCGGATGCCAGGCGTATGGGTATTGATTATATCAAGGACCTTCTTACACGTATCTCCGGAAAAGAGGCTGCCGATCAGCTTGCCGGGGTAGAGGATATCAATACTTTACTGGACAAGCTCTTTCTGAAGATACGCGCTGTAGATTACGAGCAGATACGCGACTGGCAGATGATGCAGGAAGCGGTCGCGGTATCGCTCTAATATAATAATAATTCCTATTTTATCTCACCTTTCTTACCAGGGGTATTTTCCGCTCATCGAGCAAAACACGCCTTCATATCCTCGTTAAAATTAAAAAAGCCAGTTATTTGTATTGAATAATTCAGCTATAAATGTTATTATCTTTCATGTCAACATAAAGTTAAGAAATCAAAAAGCATAATACGACTACTTTGTTAAAGCTTACAAAAGGCTACGGGGGGGTAGGTGTAGGTATTGTCGATATGAGGGAATTATCAAAAAATAAATCTGTAAGATCAATAGCGTTCGTTCTTTGCATCCTCCTGGTATGGCAGGGGGTGGTGTGGGCCAATCCGGATATAACTCGGAAAAGCGATCTTCAGCCGCAGACATTCTTTGATCCTTCCAAGCAGGGTGAAAGTTATTTCATGGTGATGACCAGGTATGTCATCGACGCGCTTATTGCATTCGAGGCCGATCCGGCCAACCGGAACCTGTTCAGTATAAAGGATTGCGCGCAGCTGGCGCTTGATCAGGTAAAAAACACCAAGAACATCCCGGCGGGATTCCTTCAGCGGTGGCCGCTCGTTACCGGTTCAGAGGCCTCCGGTGAGGTATCGATCGGGATCGGTCCTTACAGGATAAGATATTTCAACCCTAAAATACCCGGGTCCAGTGACCCGGGTTCTTCTTGCCAAGTCCAGAGCCAGGAGAAAGTAGGCGAATACCTGATGCGGCAGCTGGTACTCGAGCCTCCTGACGAACGCGGGTTCGTCACCAGGGTCGAGAACAAGAATGAAGCCCACCGGATACATGAAGCTCTGGTCGAGAACGTCAATCCGCCGGCGGATCTGAGGCACCGCCTGATCAAACGGGTCAAAGGGATTGAGAAGAAGCTCGACAAAAGGATACAGAAAGCTCAGATAGACGCGTGGACCAGAAAGAAACTGCAGCAGGTCGTGGAACTTTCCGCATCTTCAAAGTTCCTTGAGTTCAGCGCGGTGGTCCTGACCGACAGGCAGGAGCCGACCAGGCCCCATAACTGGCTTCTCGGGTTCAATACCACTTCAGGGTCCGGCGTCGAACTGACGGGGTTTACTGCCCACACCGGACCGATCGATACGCTTTTCTCGAAACTGAAAGATGATTATCCCGATACAATAGGACTCTGCACGCAGGTACTGGACCTCATAGAGATGGACGAACCCCTGCTGCAGGAATATATTTTTCACGAAATGATATGTCCTTATTTCGGGCATGAAAGGGCGCGTGCCATACAGGTGAAGCTTTTCCCGGAGAATTACGAGGCGATCGAAGGCGACCGCATCGCGGGACACCGGGACGGGGAACTCTCCATCGTGCTCAAAAACGTCCTCTGGGACAGGTGTGACCCGTTCCCGGACCAGGCCAGAAGCAGCACCGAGATCGGCGAACAGCTCGAGAAGTTCAAGCAGCAGGATTTCCTCAAGAAGACGGGACCTCAGGATGCCTCGCATTTCTTTACCTTATATAAGCAGTATTTCGAATGGATCAAGCGCCAGTACATGCTCAAGCAGTCGCGTCTTTTCCCGGGTAGCCGCAAGATGGCTATGAAGACGCTCCGAGCGCTCGCGGAAGAGTACCGGTATATTTTCGCAAGGCTCAGCTGGATCTGGGAGATGGAAGTCGCCTGGGAAAAGGGCACGAAGATACTCGGACAGAAAGGCATGGACGATAAGCTCACGCCGGATGAGATGGAGAAGCTGAGGGAGGTTATACAGCAGCTTCTCGCAAAGCATGAAAGCTTCATGAAAAAGAACTCCGCCTCTGACCTTTTGAAGGAGGATGAAGGCATAAGGGCCGTTATCAGCAAGCTGCGTGCCATACTCGGCACCGAAGAAAGCCCCGCTGAAGAGAAACCGTCCTCGGAAAGCGCTAAGGCGCCTGAGAAAGAAAAGGCCCCCGAAGAAGATAGCCCCGAAAAGAAAGAGGCCTCCTTGAGGATAAGACTTTCCTTCTGGGACAGGGTCAGAGCGATAAACTGGAAGAGCGTCCTGATCACTTTCACGAGCGCTCTTCTTCTTTCAGGTATACTTTACATGGTGATGCCGGTAAATATCATCACCGTGGGTATAGCTATCGTCGTTCCGGTCACGCTTTTCGCGGCGCTTCTTATAAAGAACTGGACGGGATGGAAGAATTTCTTGCTGGTCGCGGGACTTACTGTCATAATATCTGTAGGGCTTTCCATGTTCCTGCCGATACCGTGGTTCGGCCTTTCTCTGGCAGTGGTCGTAATGGTAAGGCTCATCGCTAACAGGAAAAAGATGAGCTCCCGCGCGAGGGCGGCAGAAGAGGTCAAAAAGCCTGATGAGCCAGAGAAAGAGAAAAAACCCGAGGAAAAAGATATGGACGATCCGAAAAAGCGGGAAGAAGCGATAAAGGCCATGAAATACGCCTACCGGGCCGTGCATATATCGTTCGATCTATTGCAGTACATAATGAGGATGATCAAGCTCATGTTCGGGGTCCGCCAGAAGGACGCCGGGAAGGAAACCGGCAGTTCCGGAGAAAAGGACAAAAAGAAAAAAGACAGGATCCTCGCCGCAGAACCTCCCCTTGATACCCGTAACGTGCTGGACGCGGTCTTCAGGCTTGATTCAAGGAATTACACCGGTGACATCTCAAAGATCAAGGAAGAACTTCGTCCCATAGTTTTCAGCATCCTGCGCGAACTTGAATGGGGTTTCAGCCTCAATTTCGAGATACAGAGGCTGAAGAATTGGGTCTCGGAAGATTACGAGGAACTGGCCCGGGCCCTGCAGGAGATAGCTCAGGAGGTTTCCCAGAGGATAGCTTCCCGCTCCACCGGCGAGGAGAGCAGGAAAGAGATGCTCGCCATAAACCAGCTTATCGCGGAGTTCTGCCAGATCGCTCCCGGCAGCTTCCTTAAAGTCAGGCAGTACCTTACGCTGCTGATAGTCAGGGATGATGTCAAGAGCAAACAGATGAACGGAAGCGACGTGGCCGCCGATCATTATACGCTCGCCAGGGCCGAATTCTTCTGGCATTTTCACGATGCAGCCCTGGAGGCTTTCCAGCAGGCCGTGAACATGCTGCCCGAGGGTGACCCCAGGGTCAAGGAATACTACCTGAGCTACGGAATAGCGGAACATTACGTCAAGAACTTTGATTCGGCTCTGGAAAAGTACAAGACCTCTCTTAAGCTGAGAGAACAGGACATGAAGGCCCGAAAGCCCATAGAGGAGATCCTGCCCCGGGAGATGGTCGGCGTAGGGGAGCTTACCAATACCGATCGCAGGAGGTTCAAGGAGATAAACAGCCTCAGGTACAAGCTTACCCAGGAACTGATCTTTAAAGCCACCCAGAGAAGGACGCTCAAGGGTGATATCTTCAACCCCGAGGGCGAGAAGGGTGCCGGTAACGCACCATCGGCCGTTTATCTTATCAAGAGGATCGTCGACCCGGATTCCTCTTTCTGGCAGTACGCGATAGGGGCCGGACCGAGGACCGAGGAGAAGATCTTCACTCTAATTCCCTTTGCCGTTCTTTCCTCGCTGGTATCCGCCAGCGTGATAGGAATAGGCACCCTGATAATCGGCATGGCTGCTGTTTACTCGCTCTTCGTGGCCATGCATACGCCCAATATCTTCAGGGCCCACAAAGGCAGCAGCCTTTGGGAGAGGATCAGGTACGCCTTCAAGGCGCCTGTATATGTCACCGGTTTCAACCTGATGATCGTCTCCATGCTCGGTGGAGGACTTGCGCATTCCGCGCACGCCCAGTGGCCGACGGGAGCACTGATATTCACGACGGTGCTTTTTAACATTATATCCTACGCGATGGCGCTTCTGCGCCACGAGAACGTCAATAACGATGCCGTGGCCGCCGGACCCATCAGTTCGGATGAGAAACCCGGCACTTTTAACAGCGCGGCCCCGGCGACGGTCAGGCTGCTTAAGAGGATAGTCGATCCTGACCTTGCCATGTGGGAATATTCCCTTGAGGTCGGGCCGAGGGTGGAGGAGAGGATCTTCACGCTTCTTCCATTTGCCGTACTTTCTTCGCTCGTATCGGCCAGCGTCATAGGCATATTCACCCTTATAGCCGGCATGTCGGGAATGTATGCTCTGTTCGTAGCGCTTCATACCCCGAACCTTTTCAGGGCGCCGAAGGGCAAGACCTTATGGGGCCGGCTCAAGTACGCTTACAAAGCGCCTGTTTACGTTGCCGGCTTCAACCTGATGATCGTTTCCATGCTCGGTGGCGGACTTGCGCATTCCGCGCACGTCCAGTGGCCTGCGGGGGCGCTTGTAGTCACGACGGTGCTTTTTAACATTATTTCCTACGCTATGGCACGTTTGCGTCACGAGAACATCAACCAGGATGTATACGGGGATACCCCCACGGTAGATAATCCCGATTACGCGCCCGCCTCTCTGGCCGATGCCGGTAAAGACAGATCACCGCAAGATGATCCCGGGAAGACCAGGCACATACCCATAAAGTTCGAAGTATCCGAGAGCGAGGACATACCCGTGAAAAAATTCGAGGACCTTTCTATCAGGTCCGCCAGGAACGCGGCACGGCTTAAAGAGAAGCTCGCTAACGGGGAAGGGGCGGATATCCTTTTTACCTGCGTGCTTAACGCTCAGAGAAGCTTCCTCATGGAGGTCATAGCCAAGGATATCATATCCCGTAATCCCGTCTTCAGCAATGTAAACGCCTTATCCTGCGGATTGCGCGTGGCCGATCCTTCTTCGGGTAAACCCCACAGGCAGCTGGTCACAGCCTGCATCCGGAAGGGGATGGCCCCCGGATTCGTCGAAGATTTCCTCACCAGGCAGATAACGGCCGGGACCGCCGAGGGTTCCGAATTCATCGTGGCTCCTTCCGGCTTCATCGCCGAGACTCTCGAAAAGGAATTCCCTGAGCACGCGGGCAAGATCGTCTTTTTATCGGACATCTCGCCGTCCCTTGCAGAAGGACTTAAGAAACATATACCAGATCCTTCTGACAAATATCCAAGATATGTTCCCGATTACGAACACATAAAAGATGCGCTGGCGCCGGGTGAGTATATAGACACTTTACACGAGGCACTCAGCAGGGACCTTTTCGGTATCGAAGAGGGTATAAGTAGCGGCACGGGTTCGGTGCCGGACCTCGAGAAGCTTATCCCCTCCTTCGTGAACGCGCTCATAGCCGCTATCAGCAAAAAGGAAAGGGTCGTGCTGGCCCTTGATCTCGACCTGGGAAGCGGCGAGATAAACGACTGCCTGAGGGATCTGGCTAAATTCCTGCCGACGATAGTGGATAACAACGAGGACCTGGAAAGGTTCTTCAAGAATCTGGAGATCATAAAGGGAGAGGGCCGCAACCTGGCCCGCCGGGTTTCGAACATAACCGATCCTTCCAAAGGAGCGGTGGACCCGGACAACCTCATTGTCATTACCAGCAATAAGAACACCGCCTACTACAGCTCCTTTCAGGGGAGGTCAGTGATAGCGGGGATAGACGATAGTGAATTCCCGGAGGCGGCATACCTGCCTCTCCTGGACATAATGCTCTTCGCGATCGGCAAGTACCTGCAGTGGGATCCGGAGACCCTCAAGCGCAATTACCGGATGATACCCAATGTCGTCTCCTCCAGGGACCTTTCCGCGGAGGAGTGCCGCATGCTTTTCGGAAGTGACAGGATGGTGGTCATAAAGCTCGTCCCGGATGCCGAGGAGCTGGACAAGGAAAGGCTCAGGGATCTGATGGACAGCATCAAGACCATGCTGGCCAGAGCATGATGAGTTCTTCTTACTGTTTACCGAATATCTCCATCATAGCGCGCGCTTTGTGAAGTGTTTCTTCGTATTCCTCCTCAGGATCTGAATCGGCTACTATGCCGCCCCCTGTCTGGAAATAAACCCGCCCCTGTTTAAGCAACATCGTTCTAATGGCCATATTGAGGTCCATGGTCCCGTGAAAGCTCATGTAACCTATAGACCCGGTGTACACGCTCCTCGCGGTGGGTTCGAGCTCGTCTATTATTTCCATGGCGCGCACCTTCGGGCACCCGCTGATCGAGCCCCCCGGGAAAGAGGCTTTCACGATCTGGCCAAGGCTTGTATCTTTAGCCAGCAGACCCCTTACCACCGAGATCGTCTGGAATACCGTGGGATAGGTCTCGACCCTGCGGTGCTCTGTCACCCTGATCGATCCGGGCACGCAGACCTTTCCCAGGTCGTTCCTTTCAAGGTCCACTATCATCGCAAGTTCCGCGGCGTCCTTGGAGCTATTGACGAGGTCTTCCCTCATTTTCCTGTCGCTCGCTTCACAGGATCCGCGGCTTCGCGTGCCTTTCATGGGCCTGGTCTCCACCTGTCCGTCCGCCACGCGGAGGAACCTTTCCGGGGAGGAGGAGAGGACCTTCGCTTCGGGAAGGTTAAGATACGCGCTGAAGGGCGCGGGATTTTTCCTGTTAAGTCTCTGGTAGAGGGAATAACCCCCCAGAGGCCACCGTGCCGTAAAGCGCTGTGAAAGGCATGCCTGGTAGATATCACCAGCGCGTATGTAATCCAGCACTTTTTCAACTTTCTTCAGGTAATCCTTCCGGGAGATATCGGCGCACAGGCCGGGGAAAGCCTTTGAGCTATCTATCAGGGTAGATCCTTCTTTCCGCGTTCCATTCATGATGGCCTTGTAATTCTCGAGCAACTGGCGGGTTTCACCGCCGTCGGAGGTTATCGAGATATGTATGCATCCAGGGTCCTTCCTGTCATGAATAAGTATCGTCCTAAAGAAGCAAAAACAGCTTTCCGGCAGAGCCAGGTCATCCACAGCCCTTCTTGGCAGATCCTCGATCAGGTCTTTGAGGTCGTAGGAGAAATAACCCATCCCTCCGGAGATGAGCGGGAAAGAGGTGGGGTTATCCACCCGGTATGTGTTCAGGATTCTCTTAAGGCATTCAAAGACATCGCCTTCGCCGATCCGGGTCTTCCTGCCGGTCTCAACCGTTATCTTACGTCCTTTACTGCGCATGACCAGAAAAGGGTCGATACCGAGAAAAGAGTATCTTCCCGCGTCCGTCCGGAGAGAACTGTGAAGGAGAGACGTGTAGGGGCGCTCCGCGAAATACGAAAAGACCTCTTCCACCGGACGCCAGAGGGGTATCCTTTCGATAAGGCAGCTTCTATTTATCGGTGGCAAGTATTTTTCCATTATTATAACTCGATGAAGTTCTTAACTATTACTGATCCTTCCTCCGTGAGAAAGGACTCGGGGTGGAATTGTAACCCCACCAGGGGCAGCTCCAGGTGTTCAACTCCCATTACGATATCATCCTGAGTGCGGGCGGTGACCCTGAGGCAATCGGGTATCCGCTCGGCGTGAAGGGAGTGGTACCTAGCTCCCCGGAAAGGGGAGGGCACCCCTTTGAATATACCCTTTCGGTCATGTTCTATGAGCGAGGTCTTCCCGTGTACGATCTTTTTAACCCGGTCTATCCTGCCGCCGCAGGCTTGAACTATGCACTGAAGCCCTAGGCATACGCCCAGTATCGGTTTCAGGGACGAGAAGCTTCTTATGACCTCAACGGATATTCCCGCGCTTTCGGGAGTTTTGGGCCCGGGCGAGATTATTATCTTCTCAGGGGCAAGCTTCTCGATCTCGCCAAGGCTTATTCGGTCGTTCCTTCTGACCAGAAGGTCCACCCCCTGTTCAGCGAAAGCCTGGTAAAGGTTGTAGGTAAAGGAATCGTAATTGTCGATAAGTAGGTACATTCTCTCAGGTCCAGCTTCTGAGTTTTTTCACGATAGAGCGGGTTACTTCATCCGGCGTGGATGCCCCCGCCATTATGCCCACTTTCCGGGCGCCCCGGAACCATTCTTTTTTGAGGTCCTTTGATGACGATATCCAGTGAGTACGTTTTTTTATTTTCCGGGCTATCTGGTAGAGCCTCTTGGTATTGGCGCTGGTTCGGGATCCCACGATGAGCACTACGTCATTCTCCCGGGGCAGTTTCTTTATCTGCTGCTGTTTTACCACCGTGGTGCGGCAGGTCGTGTCATGCAGCTGCACCCGGGGGATGATACTCTTGAGCTTTTCCATGATCGCCTGTATGTTCTCTTTCGTCTGGGTGGACTGGGTTATTACGGCAGCTTTGCGGACCCCGGAAAATGCTTTGGCCGGAACGGCTTCCGGGGACTCTATGATCACAGGTTCATTATCGAGCTGCCCGGCTATACCCTTGACCTCGTCGTGCCCCGCGTCCCCTATGATGATTATCTTGTGGGTCTTCTCGAGCTTCCTGCCTATCTTGTAGATATCCTTCACCATGGGGCAGGTAGCGTCCACGATCCTGAAACCGGCTTTCCCGGCCTCAAGGAAGGTCTGCCGTGGAGCGCCGTGCGCCCTGATGACAAGCACGGAGCCTTCGGGAGGCCTTTTTATTTTCCGCAGCTTCTTTATGCCTTTTTTGGCGAGGGTTTCAACCACATGCTCGTTATGTACTATGTCGCCGAGTATGTAGACCGCCTCGTCCCCGCCAGCAAGCTCCATGCACATGTCGATGGCGCGCTTTACCCCGAAACAGAAACCAGAACTTTTTGCTATGTTTATCTCCATGGTTCAGTCCTGCTTATTTTGAGAAAGTGACGGTTTTGGAATAGAAAGACCTGATGAACTGCCTCAGGGTTTTTTTCGGGCCGGACCTCATCTTAAGGCCGGCGCAGACGGTGCCAGCCTCCAGCAGCAGAGAAAGCACCTTGTTCGCGCAGTACCTGTCGCTTCCGGAGGAGGTGATGAGTCTGCGGAACTTAAGAAGGTCCGAGCGCGTCTTTTTGTCCTTTTCAAGGAGTTCTTTAAGGAGACGCCTGTCTTTTCCTTTCAGCGTGTTGTAGGTTTTCCAGACCATGAGGGTCTTCTTGGATTCGGCAAGATCTGAGAGCACGGGTTTACCGATCTTTTCGCTGGTGGAGAAGGTGTCCAGGAGGTCATCATATATCTGGAACGCCTGCCCGAGCGTAACCCCAAGGCCTGAAAGCTTCTTCCGCTCACTTTCCGGCGCGCCTGCGAGTATGGCCCCGATGAGAAGGGGCGCCTCGAAAGTATACCGCGCCGTCTTGAGCTCGTAGGCCCTCAGTATATCCTCTTTTTTCATGGAGCAGATGCTTCTGGTGTCGTTCACCACGTCGATGAACTCGCCTATACCTGTAAGGCGGGCGGCTTCAGTGAACTTTTCAAGCGCCTTCTGCTTCCTGAGTGGGGTCTCATCCACCGTCATGAGAGCGTCAACGGCCAGGGCGAATATTATGTCCCCGGCAACTATACTGAGGTCGGAGCCGATCTTATCCCCGGCGCTTCTTGAAAGTTCTTTATTGAAGAAGCGGTGAAGGGAAGGCTTGCCGCGCCTTACAGCAGAATTATCTATTACATCGTCATGCACCAGCAAAAAATCATGCAATAGTTCCACCGAAAGAGCGCTTCTGGCGAGTTTCCCGGCGGGGATGCGTTTCTTTTTCGTGTAGCCCCTGTAAGCTGTCATGAAAAGAACCGGGCGTATCCTTTTGCCGGGCCTGAGCATGAAATCCTTAATGCCTTTATAGAGGAGGCGATAGCCTTCCGAGCCCTTGAGCTGTCCGGAGAGGTCCAAAAGCGCTTTATCTATGTCTTTGGCGAGTTTACTGAACATGCGATTTAATTTATCATAACTGGTCCCGGTCAGCAACAGAAATTCTTTTTGTATATGGAAAGTAATGTAGTATATTACTTTTAACAGGGTTTTTCGGATAAATTTTCACTTTAAGCAAGGAGAATCGATATGTTCTCTGGAATGAAACTTGTTATGGCTTTCCCGCGCGGGATAGTAGCCGGGCTCATGGTGCTTTCGCTATGCGCCGGGCGTGCGTGGACACAGTCTGAGACCGATCTTATTGAAGGTGATTTCCCTTGGGTCAGCATGGTGCTGCCCGAAAGGGACCTTATTTACCATCCCGAGGAGGCGGTAGATCTGATGGGCTTGAAAAAAGGGGACCGGGTGGCTGATGTAGGCGCTGGAGCCGGTTACTGGACTTTTCCCCTGGCTAAAGCGGTAGGGCCCACAGGGAAGGTCTATGCGATCGATATCGACGCCGATTATTTCCCGGAGCTTTATGAATATTTCGGCAAAAAGGTCCTGAACGACACGATGAACGTCCACGACAACATAAGGATAATGAGGACGCTCGAGGACGATATAGGTATGCCTCCGGAGACGCTGGACGCGGCGTTCCTCTGCCAGATGGGGATACTGCGCGCCGCGGAAGAGGACGCCTATTCCAGTAACATGGATACCTATTCGTACAATGTGACCAAAATGCGGATATCCCGGAGGGTTGTTGAAAGCATTTTTAGAGCCCTTAAACCCGGGGGCGAACTTATCGTCATAGATATGTTCGATTCTCCTCTTATCCGGTCGAACAGGTTTTATTCGAAGAGCCTGGGCCAATACAGGGCTTTTGTAGCGGCAAAGAGCAAGAGCCTGGTGAAAGAGAACTTCGAGCGCATGGGTTTTATCTTCGAGAAGGAGTACGACCTATATTCTGATGAGGAACACAAACAGGATGTTCGCGAGTTCCAAAGTCTTCCGGTATACAGGAAGTTGTCACCGAAGGCCAGATTGTTCTACGTCAACGACATGTTCTTCTTTATCTTCAAGAAACCTGTGAAGGCGTCAGTTCCAGCCCGAGTAACGATCTCTGCCGACAGGGGGACCTACCGGGCGGGAGAGACCATAAGGATAAAAGCTGAGTACCGTAACCTGCCGGAAGAGGGGATAAGGCTGACCCTGGAGGACAGGTACCGGAGACTTACTTATGGTGAGGAAAGGGGAAGGTTCTTGAACGTATCGGTCGTGCCACGGGTCTATCACGCAGATGGAGAGCCGGTTGAATCGATCGCTCTGGGTGATGCCTCCGGGGGAAACAAGTTCTTCCCGGTAGGGCCCGAAGGTGAACAGCCCGAATGGAAGATACGCTCGGGTGAATGGAAGGACCCTGTTACCGGAAAGATCGTTTACAGGGGCGCGGGGTTCACCGCGCAGATCGGGCCATCTGGTTCCACCCTGTACTGCCTTGACCGGGTACCGGGGGAATATACCGTGACCCTCACCAGGGAAATGAAGACCTATTTCAATGGTGGCGAACCCATTATCAAAAAAGTGGTATCCAATCCTGTTTCTTTCAGGATAATTCCCGGGGAAGATTGACGTAGGATTAAAGGAGAGCCGAATGACACGACACATAAAGAGAACATTGGTCCTCGCCGGCCTGGTTTATTGCATTTTCGTCTGCTCTTTTTCCCATTCGCTCCAGCAGAATGACCGCCCTGAGAGGGGATCGTATGTTTTCGGCTGGGAAGAGCTTATCCGCCCGGAGAGGGACTTATTGCATTATCCGGAGAAAGTGATCAGGCTTTTAGATATCTCCCGGGTGAAAAGATCCTCGATCTTGACCCCGGCCCGGGGTACTGGACCTTCAAACTGGCAAAAGCGGCGGGGCCGGAGGGCCATGTTTACGGCATCCAGGTATACCCCGAGACAAGCCGTAGCATGGATGAGTACATGCAATCAGCCCTCAAGGACGATGAGCTTAACCCGTATGATAATGTTACCCTCATGAAAAAAAGCTACAAGGAGCAGCTCCTTCCGCCACACACCGCGGACATGGCCTTTCTCAGCCTTTGCGGTTACTTTCTGGGAGATCCGGACGCGCAGAGGAGGTACCACGACAGATTCTACCGGAGGGACAGAGTTCTCGTTGAGAATATATACAGATCCCTCAAGCCGGGGGGGAAGGGCGGTCGTCATCGATATCATCAACACGCCGTTCGTCCATTCGTTCATGCGCAAATATAACAGGAAAAACCTGCCTTTTGTGTCCATGGCCCTAGAGGTCGATACCGTTGTGGATAATTACGAGTCAGTGGGGTTCCGCCTGAAAGAGAGTTTTGACATATTCATGACCGCATCTCACCGGGAGGACGTGGAGGATTTCAGCAGTTCGGCGTTTTTCAGGTCGATCCCGCGCCGTGAACGGCAGGTATTCGCCAACGAGATGTTCTTTCTGGTGTTCGAAAAACCTGTATCGGACCGAGGCGGGAAATAAGCCTTTAGGGCTGCCAGTCATCATAGGGATAGAGCTGCCCCCGGGCGTAGTTCTCCCTGGGGAAGGGTATATAGTCGGGGTGGTGGAACTGTTCGCAGACCTCGTCCGCGAAAAAAGCCCCCAGTTCGGTCAACCTGAGGAGCTTTTCGTTTTCGTACAACAGGCCGAACCTTTTGAGTTTCTCTATTTTCTTCCGGAAGACCTCATCCAGACTTGCGCCTGTTCTCATTTCGTAAAGGCTCTTGTAGATCTCCCGGTTCTTAAGAGGCAGGACCAGGGCCCACCTGAGCTGGTCGTCCCTTGTCCTTACCAGGCCGCGGTTAACGGGAAGGCGCTCCCGCGAGACCATGTCGTAATATTCCTTGAAGTTCTGCGTGTTGAGCGCGAACCTGTCCCGGAGGCTGCTGAAGGCGGTAAGGCCGAAGCCGACTTCGTCACGCAGTTTACAGCACTGGTTGTCCGCGTAATGGGAGTAATCATCTCTTTTTTTCGTGAACACCCTTCTGAGGTTCTCGCTGTAACCGTTCTCGTTGAGTATGGAAATGGCTATCTGCTTCATCATTATAGCTTCCTCGGGGCTGGGGAAGCTTTCGGTGTTCTGTATGTATTTGCGCTTGACCGGACCCTCGAAATCACCGTAGGGAACGACCTTGAGCCGGTAGAGCTGCACTTCTTCAGTATCCAGCCCGACAGCCCGCTCCATCATCTCGGTCCAGTTCTCCAGGCTCTGGCCTTCGTAGCCGAAGATGAATTCTATGTTGTTGGTGAATCCGGCCCTGCGGGAGGCTTCGACCGATTCGACGGCTTCCTTCGCGGTGTGGGGGCGGTTCATTTTATCCAGCACCTCATCATCAAGCGACTGTAGACCTATGGTCAGCCTGCTCACTCCGAAATCACGCATCAGCTTGAGCCGCTGGGCTCCTTCCTCCCCGAGCAGAGTGGGAGGGTCCACGTCGTAAGTGAACTGGGTGAGTGAGCTGGTGTCCAGACGGGAAGTAAAGAACTCCAGGAACCTCTCAAGCTGGGCGGGGCTCAGGTAGGTCGGTGTCCCCCCGCCGACGAGTATGGACCTGGCCTTTATTTTCTCGAGGCCCAGAAGGCGCATGTAGATATCCATTTCCTTCTCCAGCGCGTCGAGGTACCTGTCCTTCTCTTCTTCGAGTTCGCCCACTTTCACCGGGTAGTGGCAGAACGTGCAGTGCTGTATGCAGAAGGGCAGGTGAGCGTAAAGGTCGAACAGACCGTCGGGAGGGTTTGTATAGGTCCTGAAAAGATCCTTCTCGCTTATCGGAGGATACATTGTTATGGGAGGGTAGTGCACAGAAGGGAAAAAGTCCCCGTCAAGGGGGATAAGCCCCTCTTGCTGGAAGCGCTTAAAGTCCTCCCGGCGCTGCCGGGCCATTTTCATGATATCTTCTCGTATTTGCGCCATGCTTTAGAATATACTCAACTATAAAGGAAAATCAAGATTATTCCCGCGACCGCGACCGCGGCGCCGAGCACCGCGCGTAGTGAGACCTTTTCCCTGAAGAAGAAAGCGACCAAGGGCAGCACGAAAAGGGGGCTGGTGGAATTAAGGGGTACCGCTATCGTCGCGTTGGCGTATTTAAGGGCGATCACCGAGAAAAGAAGGCCTATGCCTATCGCCACGAATACCGCGTATGAGAGGTTGAACGCGAGCCGGGGGTTTTCCCGGAAGGGTGCGATCCATTTCTTTATCCGCAGGCCCGCAAAGCCCCATATGAGAAGACCAATGCTCCCGAAAAAGAGTTTGACCATCGTAGCTTCTACGGGCGAGGCTTCGACCAGTCCTATCTTCGCGAATATTATGCCCACCGAGGTGCATGTTACAGAGAGAGCGCCGAACTTGATGCCCGCCAGCCAGTTATGTTTGAGCTTTTCACGAGGGGTCCTTTCCCAGAGGACCCACTGGACTCCGCCTATCGTCAATACGATACCGGTCCATACCGGCAGGGAAGGGCGTTCGCCGAGGAACACTACAGCAAGCAGGACCGTCATTACCGGGCAGAGGGTCTCCATAAGAACGGCAAGCCTCGGACCGAGCCTGACCAGCCCCATCAGGAAGAAGGTGTCCCCCAGGGCGATACCCAGGATGCCGCTTACCCCCAGATAAAGCAGGGACTTCGCCGGCATCGTCTCGATCCCGATGAAAGAGACCAAAAGCAACAGGTATACCATCCCCACCAGCGCCCTGCCCAGGTTCATGGCCGCGGGAAGGACCTTTTCGCCGAGCTTCTTGAAGAGTATCGGGTCGAAAGCCCACGCGGCGGCAGAGATAAGAGCGGCCGTGCATCCTATTATGGTATGACTCAGATCCATGATTTTCCTGAAACCTTTTTCTTAAGTATAGTTGCTTATGCCCGCCTGAGTCAACCTGAGCCGACGAAATTTGTTGAAGCGGCACCTGTTATATGCTATTTTCATATTATATGAAAAGCTTCTTTTCGGGGGAAAGGTCAGTCGCGGAGAAACTGCTGAACATGGAACGGTTAAGGTCTATCAGGGACATACCCGGCAAATACCTTCCCGGCTTCATCCATGAACAGACATCTCTTATCAGGTCCAGGGTCAACCTTTTCTGCGCCCTGGTGGTTTTCCTTTACTTTTTCACGGTCGCGGCAAGCCTGGTGATGTATCCGGAGCAGGTGATTATCCTGGATATCCTCCTCGGGGTACTGCTTCTTCTGGCCGCAGCGGTCATTTTTTATTTCAACCAGAAGGCTACCAGCCTTACCTCCGCCAGGTTCAACGCTTATATTTTTACCGCGCTCATGCTGGCGGTCCTGGTCAAACTGAGCGTGGTCTACAGGGATGACCCTGTAGTGGCCGCGGCCACCTTCGTCTTCACGGTCTTTTTCGTATCTGTGACCATCCCCTGGAAACCGCTGGAAGTTATCGCAATAGGTCTTATGCACCTGGTGGCCTACTCGGCTTCTTTTCTGAGGATAAGGAGCCTGGCGGGGACCGACCTTGAACAGTTCGGGCTTATGCCTTACCTCGACGGGTTCATTTTCATAATAATGGCGGTCTTTCTGTGCGTGGTGGTGCGCAGGGCCGAGATGGCACGGGACGTTCAGAATTACGTGCTCTTCAAGGAGGTCGAGGAGAAAAGCGACCAGATGCGCAGGGAACTGGAGCTGGCAACCCGCATACACAAGACGCTCGTTCCGCCTTCGGTGACCTCCCCCAGGGTCGATATAGCCGTCAGCTATCTGCCGGTCTATTACATGGGAGGCGACTACGCCAAGTACAAGTTCCTTGACGAGGACCGGTTCATTTTCATTATCTGCGATGTTACCGGTCACGGCGTGTCGGCCGCCCTTCTGGTCAACAGGGTCCACGCGGAGTTCGAGCGCCTGGCCCAGGAAGGCAAGAGTCCCGGGGTGCTGCTCAGGGACCTCAACAGTTTCATCGAGGAGGATTTCGAAGGTACGGAGATGTACCTGAGCGCTTTCTGCGGCATGGTCGACCTTGACCGGATGCGCCTAACCTATTCAAGTTACGGCCACCCCCCGCAGTACGTCTATCACGCCAGGCAGGGGAACATAGTAGCACTTAAGGCGCAGGCAAGTCTACTGGGAGTGCCTTTCGAGGAAGACCTCCTGCACGAGAAGGATCTCGCACTGGAGAGAGGCGACAGGGTGCTGCTGTTTACCGACGGGCTCACCGAGACCGCCGGAGGAGGAGGGGAGCAGTACGGCGACGGCAGGCTCGAGGCGTTCATCGCCGAGAACAAGTACGTTCCCGCCGAGGAGTTCAACAGGGCCCTTTTGAAGGACGTTGAGCTTTACCGTTCGGGCAAGTCCACTGACGACATATTCATACTGGATATAGGAATAAAAGGCCTTGAAAAGACCGCGTAATCGTGTATAATACTCAGCTCAGAGAGAAGTGTTCGTAAATGAAGGAGAAAGACCATGAAACCACGTAAGAATTACCGCCAGAGACCCAAGAAAAGCGGTGCCAGGAAAAAGCAGAGGGTGCTGGCTCAGAAAAAAAGGCTGCTCGCGGCCGGATACACTGAAGACGAACTCCACAGCATGACCACCGTCGAAATAAGGGAGAACCTGAAAAAAGCGGCTAAAAAGAAAGCCGGCAAGAAGGAATCCGCCAAACCGAAGAAAAGGCCGAAAAAGAAGACCGCCGCGAAGAAGCCCGCTAAAAAGACCCCTAAAAAGAAGTAAGGTAAAGATTATTACGGACAGGAGCCCGGGGAAATCATCTTTCCCGGGCTTTTTCTATTCTGAGGACCTCGACCACTTGGCCCCACATGTGGAATCCCGCCATCTCGTCGCGTGGTTTGAGCCTTACATTCACCCTGAGGCCGTCCTTCTTGAATTCATCGGGAAGGTTGAGCGGGTCGAACTTTCTTCCGTCATCGGTCTTTATGCCCCAGAAGCCGCCTTCAAGCTCGATCCGGGTGACAATGCCTTCGGCCCGGATATATTCAGAGTGCGTGTTACACGCCCCGGCAAGTATGGCCGCAAGCGCCAGTATAAGGATAACAGTTCGCGTTTTCATGGCTTTTGAAGTTTCTTTTCGTTCTCCCTGATGAGCTTATTGTAGAACCTGAGGCTCTTTTCGGAGATATTGGACCAGCTGAACTTGGAACGGGCGATCTTAAGGCCGCCCCGGGCGATCTTCTTGCGGAAGGAAGAGTTCCTGTCCAGCACCCTGAAGGCCCATCCCAGATCCTTCTTGTTCGCGGCGTTCACCACCAGGCAGTTCTCGCCGTTCTTAAGGTAGCGCCGTATCCCGGCGCGGCGGCTTACCACAAGAGGCGTCCCGCAGGCCATCGCTTCCGCCGCGGTCATGCCGAAAGGCTCGAATTTCGACGGGAGCACGAAGAACTTGGCCCTGCGGTAGTAAGTGGGCATGTATTTATCCCTTATGTGCCGGGTAAAGAAGACCCTGTTACTCAATTCGTATTTTCTTATGATCCTGTTTATCTCTTTCCTCAGAGCTTTCTCTATGGGCTTGGGATGGGTCGAGCCGCCCCCTATCACCAGGAAAAGGTCCTTGGCCTTGGTGACTACCTCGGAGAACCCCCTGAGCAGGTAATCGAGACCCTTGTTGGTGTCGAACCTGCCCACCCAGAATATGTAGTTCTGCGGCACGTCTATTTTAAGTTCTTTCTCGCCCTTTTTGAGGGGGCGGAACATCTTGAGGTTGACTCCTGCGGGGATAACGATGTGCTTTTTGCCGCTGTAACCGTAATATTTCCTCGAACTGTGTATCATGTCCGCGCTTGTCATGACCAGCGCGCGGCTCTTACGGAAGATCTGCTTCTCGTGCTCGATGCGCTGCTTGAACTTGTATTTTTTCTCCATCTCGAGGGGGTCGCCTCCCATGTGTTCCCTTTTCCAGGCGCCCAGGGAATGAAAGGTGTGTACGAAAAGGCCGCCCATTTTTTCTGTCAGCCTCATGGCTATATAGCCGGCGTCCCAGTAATGCGAATGGTACAAATCGTACTCAAGGTCTTCTCTTGAGATGAACTTCTCCATGTTCCTGGTGAATGTGTTGAGATAGGGGAAGAGGTTCTCCTTGCGGATGAACTTGTTGCCGCCGCAGGGGATGCGTATTATCCTCACACCCCTTGAGACCTTTTCTGTTTTTGGATATTTGCCGAAACGGCGGGTGTATATATCGACCTTGACGCCCAGTTTGGCAAGGGCCTTCGAAAGTTCAAGTACATAGGTTACCTGTCCGCCGGTATCGGTCTTGCCCAGGGTGGGGTTCCTGGAAACATACCCGTGAAGGGTAAGCATGCATATTCGGTTTACTCTGTTCTTCATGGCCTGCTGCCGCCGCTCCCGGGAGTTTTCCCGAAAGAGGTAAGAGCCCCGTGGAGGGGACGAGGCATAAATAGTTCGTTACTAGCACTTGCGAACATACTATATAATACATATAATATACCTGATAGCAAGATTTTTTTGCACGTGGTATCCCGTATCATGCGGTGTCAAAAAGGAGGGGTGGATGAAGATCGCCTTGATGGGTGCGTGGAACACTGATTCGGGTGCGTCGATACACGCCGAGCTTATCGGCAGGGCCTGGGTGGAAAAAGGGATAGACCTCAAAGTGTTCTCCTTTTACAGGCACAGTTTTCATGGTACGGCCCTTACGAAGAAAGCCTCCGAAGAGGAGAATTACGTAACAAGGTGCTTTACCGTTTACGGTGTGCCCAACCCCGAGATGAACACGGCTCCCGTACTGGATGCGGATTTTGATGTTTTCGTGGTCGAGGACTTGGGCATGCTGCCCATGGCGAATCTCCTTCAGATATTCCCCCAGATAAAGAAAAAGGCCAAGACCGTCAACATAGTCCATGACGGCAAGCTTTCGACAAAACCGGAATATTTCAAGTTCGACTGGGACCATGTGGTCTGTTTTGACGACAGGTATTACCGTTTTCTGGAGGACGCATATCCGGAAGGCAAGGTGTCCATAATACCGTATCCTTCATGCCCCCTGGTAAGGGGCGACCAGAAAAAGGCGCGCAAGGAGCTGGGCCTTCCGCCGGACAAGAAGATAGTCCTTCTTTTCGGGCAGGCCTCCGATTACGCTCTTAATACGTCGGTGGTCCTGGACAGGCTGACAAAGAAGTACGATGTCATGCTGGTCCTCGTCACCGAAGCGGAGAAAGCCCTGGCCGGTTTCAAGCGCATCAAACCCAAGGTCGCCTTCGACCTCAAGATCGTGGAGAGGTCGCCCGATCAGGATCTTTTGTACAAATATCTCTACGCGGCCGACTGCATGATATACAACAAGCCCTCGATGCCGATAGCAGTGGTGGGGAGCACCGTTTTCCAGTGCATGGGCTCAGGCTGCCCGATAATCGCGCTTGAATCCAATTTCGTCTATCCCTTCAACAGGGAGGTCTTCAAGTACCGTGATTTCTACGAGCTGGAAGAATGCCTTGTTGAGGTCTTTGAAAAAGGGCCGAGGTACCAGGCCCAGCAGAAAGCCATCGAGGAATATTTGGCTGATAAGTCCGCCGAACCCACGGCGGAGAAGTTCCTGGAACTTTTTGAGATCCTTTTGGGTCGTGTAAGTTAGTCAATGAAAGGAGTAGAGATGGTTTTGAAAAGGTACGGTAATAATCCCATTCTGGCACCGCGCGAGGACAGCCCCTGGGAATCTATCATGGTCTACAACTGCGCGGCGATCCGCGAAGGCGGTAAGGTCCACATACTTTACCGGGCGCAGGGTTCGAAGATGGGCGTATCCAGGATAGGATACGCTTCCAGCAAGGACGGCTACAATATCGACGAGCGGCTGGACTACCCGGTGTTCGGGCCGGACCCGGCGAGTGACCTGGAATGCCTGGGAATAGAGGACCCGCGCCTTACCAGGATAGATGACAGGATCTACCTGAACTATTCCGCTTACGGGATGAACATGGGAATGGTCTTTCCCCTTAAAAGGGTCCAGATCGGCATCAGCTCCATTTCGGTGGATGACTTCCTCAACAAGAAATGGAACTGGAGCGAAAGGCAGTATCCCTTTTACATGGTGGACAACAAGAACTCGTTCCTTTTCCCGGAGAAGGTGAACGGCAAGTACGTTTTCGTTCACAGGATACCCCCGCACATGTGGATCGCCTATTCCAGTGACATGGAGAATTGGGAGAACCAGAAGATCCTGATGAGCCCTCAGTTCGAGTGGGAATATTTCAAGATAGGAGGAGGCGCTCCCCCGATAAAGACCGATAAAGGCTGGATAATCATCTACCACGGGGTGGACAGGAAGATGCAGTACCGCTTGGGACTTGCGCTTCTTGACCTTAAGGACCCGGGTAAGGTGATAGGCCGTTACGAGAAGCCTTTCCTCGAACCGGAGGCCAAGTACGAGAAGGAAGGGGTGGTTCCCAACGTTACTTTTTCCTGCGGCGCGGTCACAATAGGGGATGAACTCTTTCTGTATTACGGCGGGGCCGACACCGTTGTCTGCGTGGCGACCGCCAAGATCAAGGACGTTCTGGGCCTTCTGGGCGTGTAAAAGAGTGAATTACCGGTGACATATTCCCTCCCGCCGGAGTTTTATCCGGCGGGAGGGTCGGGTTACCGGACAGATCATATGAAGGGACCATATGGAGGATAAAAAGACAAAAAAGACGCAGGGGCCGTCTTCGGTGGTTAACAGCCTTAAGGAAAGTTTCGTGCACAACCGGAGATATTCTCTGGCGAAGGACCTCTATACCGCCACCGATTACGATAATTTCATGTCCATGGCCATAGCCATCCGCGACAGGCTGATAGAGAAATGGATACTGACCCAGCAGAGGTACCACGATGAGAACTGTAAAAGGGTTTATTACCTTTCCCTTGAGTTCCTTACCGGGCGTCTTCTGGGAAGTAATATACTCAACCTGGGGATACAGGATGAGTGCAGGAAGGCCCTTGAGGAGCTGGGCTACAGCCTGGAGGATATCTACGAGCAGGAGATAGACCCCGGTCTGGGTAACGGCGGCCTGGGGCGCCTCGCCGCGTGTTTTCTGGACTCGATGGCGACCCTCGCCATACCCGCCACCGGTTACGGCATACGCTACGATTACGGCATCTTCAACCAGAGGATAATAAACGGCTACCAGGTGGAGTACCCCGATGAGTGGCTGAAGCTGGGAAACCCCTGGGAGTTCGAGCGTCCCGAATTCACCCTCAAGGTTCATTTTTACGGCAAGACCGTTAAGCGCGTGGACAGGAAAGGGAGATTCTGCGTCGACTGGGTGAACACGCGGGACGTGCTGGCTATCGCCTACGACACGCCGATACCGGGTTACGGTAACAGCGTGGTGAATAACCTCAGGCTGTGGTCTGCAAAGAGCACGGACGAATTCGATTTCGAGTATTTCAATACGGGCGACTATATCCGCGCCTGCGAGGACAAGATAATCTCCGAGAACATATCGCGCGTCCTTTACCCGAGCGACAGCGTCTACAAGGGCCAGGAGCTGCGCCTCAAGCAGGAGTATTTCTTCACCTCGGCCTCCATGCAGGACATTATCCGCAGGTTCAAGATGCATAATTCGGACTTCCGGCAATTCCCGGATAAGGTCGCCATACAGCTAAATGACACGCACCCCACGGTGGCGATAGTTGAGCTGATGAGGATACTCATAGACGAGGAGGAACTTGACTGGGACTTGGCGTGGAAGATAACGGTCGCGACCTTCGGTTTCACGAACCATACCATGATGCCCGAGGCTCTGGAGAACTGGCCGGTATCCCTTTTCCAGAAGCTCCTGCCGCGGCACATGGAGCTGATCTACGAGATAAACATGAGGTTCCTGGCCGATGTCTCAAAGCGATTCCCCCACGATACCCAGAGGCTGAGGAGGATGTCCATCATAGAAGAGGCGCCGGATAAGAAGATCAGGATGAGCCACCTGGCGATAGTGGGAAGCCACTCGGTAAACGGGGTATCAAGATTGCACACGGAGCTTCTGGAGAAGACGCTTTTCCGCGATTTCTACGAGTACTCCCCGGAGAAGTTCAATTCCAAGACGAACGGCATCACCCAGCGCAGGTGGCTGCTGAAGGCGAATACCGCCCAGTCGGACCTGGTGACCAGCTCCATCGGGGGAGGGTGGGTTACCGACCTCAGCAAGCTGACGCAGCTTAAGGACCTTGCCGGAGACGGCGCTTTCCGCCAGAAGTGGCGCGAGGTCAAAAGGCGGAACAAGGAGATCTTCGCCGAATACGTAAAAGGTTCGACCGGCATCACCATAGACCCGGGTTCGCTTTTCGATGTGCAGGTCAAAAGGATCCACGAATACAAAAGACAGCTTCTTTTCGCGCTTTACCTTATCGGTCAGTATATAGACATAAAGAACAGCCCCGGTGCGGAAAGGGTTCCCAGAACCGCGGTCATCGCCGGTAAGGCCGCGCCTTCCTACGCGATGGCGAAGCTCACGATCAAGTTCATAAACAATATCGCTTCGGTCATAAACAGGGACGCCGATGTGAAGGACCTGCTGAAGGTCGTCTTCCTTGAGAACTACGGGGTCACCGTCGCCGAAAGGGTCTTCCCGGCGAGCGAGCTTTCCGAACAGATCTCCACAGCCGGCAAGGAAGCCTCCGGCACCGGGAACATGAAGTTCATGCTCAACGGCGCTGTCACCATAGGCACCTGGGACGGGGCGAACATAGAGATAGCCGAGCAGGTGGGGCGGGACAATATCTTCATCTTCGGCCTCAGTGCCGAGGAGGTCTCCGCTCTCAAGAAGGACAAATACAAACCGAGGTCATACCTTAAGAACAGCCCCCTTCTTGAGGAAGCGCTGCGCCTGGTAAAGGAGGACTATTTTTCACAGTTCGAGCCGGGCATATTCAAGCCCATCTATGACTCTCTGATCTGGCATGACGAATACATGGTTCTGGCGGATTTCGAGGATTACTGCCTCAAGCAGCAGGAAGCGTCCAGGGCCTACCGGGACACCGAAAGGTGGAGCTCAATGTCTATAATGAACACCGCCTGCAGCGGAAGGTTCTCGAGCGACAGGACCGTCGCCGAATACGCGCGCGAGATCTGGAAGGTGGAGATATAGATGGAGAGGAGCAAGGGGGTCAGGATATACGGCGTTCTGCTGATAGCGTTCGGGATATACAACCTTCTGGGGGTGGGCGCGTATAAACAGTTCTCCGTGCTTTTCAAGACGATCCCGCAGGCGGTCACGGTCGCGATGTACGTTTTCACGATACTTTACGGTATATCGGCCGCCTACTGCGGCAACCGCATACTGCATCTTGAGAACTGGGCCCGGAAGCTCATCGTGGGGATGACGTCCATAAGCGTGATAACGGGTTTCCTCTTGAACAAGACAGTTCTTTCCAATTTCAAGGAGTACATAATGACCGAACAGGCCAAGGTCCCGCCGGAGATGGCCGGTTCGGTCTACACATATGCCGTTTTCATGACAGCGGCCATAACGATTTTCGAGCTTTCGGTGATATATTTTTTCACCCGTCCCAGCGTGGTCGAACAGTTCCATCAGCCCTGAGCAGCCCGGCTGAAGCCTTTCCGGGGCGATTTGCATTTAGCTTACGCTTACGTTATAATACCCCAATCATGAAAAAGTACGTACTTCACGAACCCACCGGCAAGGTGGAGACCCATATAGATTTCAAGGGCAACCTCAACCAGCAGCAATACGAGGTGGTTACCCGGGCGGAGGGGCCTTCACTCGTTCTGGCCGGCGCGGGAAGCGGCAAGACGCGCACGCTAATATACCGCCTGGCATACCTGTTGGAGAGGGGCGTCCCTCCGCAGAACATACTGCTTATGACGTTCACCAACAAGGCCTCGCGTGAGATGCGCGACCGCACGGAGATGCTTCTTAAATACAGGCCGAAGGGGCTCTGGAGCGGTACGTTCCACCACGTGGGCAACAGGTCGCTTCGCATGTACGCCTCCCACCTGGGGTATAAGCGAGATTTCGGGATACTCGACCAGCATGACTCAAAGGACCTTATCAAGGCCTGCATGAAGAAAATAGGCACAAGGGCCAAGGAGGAGCGCTTCCCGAAACCCTCGGTCATACAGTCGATAATAAGTTTTTCGGTGAACACCAAGATGAGCCTGGACGACGTCCTGGAGGAGAAATACCCGTATTTCGAGAAATTCTCCAAGGAGATACGGGCTATAAGCGATCTTTACGAAAAGAAGAAGAAGGAATCCAACAACATGGATTATGACGACCTTCTCTCCAAGTGGAAATGGCTTCTTGAGAACGTCCCCTCCGCCAGGAAGAGGTTCACCGAACAGTTCCGGTACATCATGGTCGACGAGTACCAGGACACCAACTACCTGCAGGCGGAGATAATAGATATGCTGGCAGCCCACCACAAGAACGTTCTCGTGGTGGGCGACGACGCCCAGAGCATATATTCGTTCAGGGGCGCGAGAGTTGACAATATACTCAACTTCCCGAAGAAGTTCCCGGACGCCAACATATACAAGCTTGAGACCAACTACCGCTCGAGCCCGGAGATACTGGACCTTGCCAACGACTCGCTCGTTAACAACCGGAACCAGTTCGAGAAGACCCTCAGGGCGGTCAACCCTTCTCTGGAGAAACCCGCCCTGGTGGAGGTAAAGGACCTTTATTCACAGGCCGCTTTCATAGCCCAGAGGGTTCTGGAGTTGCGCGAGGAAGAGATGGAACTGAAGGACATGGCGGTGCTTTTCAGGGCCCATTACCAGTCGGCGGAACTTCAGATGGAGCTGGTCAAGCGCGGGATACCCTACATAGTCCGGGGAGGGATAAGGTTCTTTGAGCAGGCGCATATAAAGGACGTTCTCGCCTACATGAAGATCACGGTGAACCCGACCGATGAGATCGCCTGGATGAGGGTTCTCACCCTGTGCCCGGGTATAGGCCCCGGTTACGCCGAGAGGATCTACGAAAACTTCCGCAAGACCGGCATGGAGCTTTCCGATTTCGTGAAAAAGGACATAACCGGGGTGGTCCCCAAGAGGGCCCAGAACGGTTACTCCCGGTTCAGCAGGATAATGCGGCATATAACGGCCCACGAAGGGGAGATGACCCCGGGTGAGATCATAAGCTCGATCCTCGATGCGGGATACCAGACCCACATACTCGCCAATTACGAGAACGCAAAGGACAGGGTGGACGATATACACGAACTTATCAATTTCTCGCACGATTACGCCTCTGCGAACGAATTCCTCAACGACATAACGCTGAGGGAGAGTTTCAGGGGGGAGACGGTCACCACCACCGGCGAGGACGACGAGCACCTGGTGCTTTCGACCATACACCAGGCGAAGGGTCTGGAGTGGGACGCTGTCATGATAATAGGTCTCTGCGAGGGACAGTTCCCGCATCCCAAGGCCATGGGCGAAGAAAGCGAGATGGAGGAGGAAAGGCGCTTGTTTTATGTGGCGGCGACCAGGGCGAGGAAATACCTTTACATGATACACCCGGTGACAAGGTACGATTACCAGATGGGCACCGTCGTTGCAAGGCGCAGCAGGTTCCTCGAGGAGCTTTCACCGGGAGATTACGAGGTCTGGGAGGTTGACTCTTCCTCCGTTAACGGCGGGACGGACCATGAGAGGCCGAAGAGTTTTGAGTACGAGGACCACGACTCGGGCTACGGCGGGGAGACGGTCATCGACCTTTAAAAGGAGCAGAGGGATGGAACTTCATTTTGCCGCGGGAGGCGTGGTCGTCAGGGAAAGGGACGGTTCCGTGCAGGTACTTCTTATCAGGGACAGCTACGGCCACTGGACCTGGCCCAAAGGCCACCTGGAAGACAGAGAAACCGCCGAGGAAGCGGCCGTAAGGGAGGTCTCCGAGGAGACGGGGCTTGAGCGGCTGAAGCTGCTTGGCCTGGTCGGCAAACAGCAGTACCATTATGTTCTTAAGGGCGTCAAGGTCTTTAAGACCGTGCAGGTTTTCCTCATGGAGAGCGAGGGTGATGAAACGCTCAGGCCGCAGGAAGAGGAAGTCGAAGAGGCCAGGTGGATGAGCGCGGAGGAGGCGCTCGGCACCATAGAGTACGAAGGCTCCCGCGACATACTCAAAGAGGCGCTGGATAAATACCGGGAAAGATGGGAAAAAAGAACATAAAAGCCATACTTTTCGACCTGGGTAACGTCATCGTGGACGTTGACGAGGTAAAGCTCGAGAGGAGCTATTCTCCCCACGGGAAAGTGTCCGAGGGAGAGCTCGTCAGTTACGTCAAGGCTTCCCAGGATGCCAACAGGTACATGGAAGGCAAACTTTCCACGAGCCAGTTCTATTACAGGGCAAGGCGCAGGTTCAGGCTGGACATGAAGTTCGGTGACTTCTACCGGGTGTGGAACAGCATCTTCCTCGCCAAGAGCGACATGGAGGATCTTATAAGGAACCTGAAGAGTTCTTATCCGGATGTAAAGCTCATACTTATCTCCAATACCAACGAGGCGCATTACAGGTATATACGGGATAATTATAAGATCCTGGATGAGCTGGACGGCCACGTTGTCTCATACGAGGCCGGATGCCAGAAGCCCGACAGAAGGATATTCGCCGAGGCTATGCGCAAGGCGGGCTCCATACCTCCTGAGACGATCTATGTGGATGACAGGCTTGACCTCATCCGGGCGGCGAGGGTGATGGGCATACACGCTTTCCATTTCACTTCTTCAGAGCAGTTGCGCGCCGATCTGGCCAGGTTCGGCCTTTCCGTCTAGCCGGTATAACCCATGTCCCTGAGGCCCCGCGGGTCCTTTTTCCATTTTTCGTAGACCTTGACCCACAGGTCCAGGTGCACGCGCATCGAGAGCAGTTTCTCTATTTCGCTGCGCGCGGCGCGCCCGATCTTTTTTATCATCGAGCCTGACTTACCGATTATGATGGACCTCTGGGAGGCGCGTTCGACGTAGATGGTTGCGTATACGTTCATCCGCCCGTCCTCCTCGGTCATTTCGTCCACCACAACCGCCACCGAGTGGGGCACCTCATGGTAGGTGTTGGAGAATACCTTCTCGCGTATGATCTCGCTGACGGCGAATTCCTCGCCCCTGTCGGTGAGCTGCTCCTCCGGGTAAAGGAACGGGCCTTCCGGCACGTAGGACCTCACTACCTGCAGAAGTCTGTCCAGGTCCGCCTGTTTAAGGGCGCAGACAGGAACGATCTCGGCGAACGGGTAGAACTTGCTGGCTTTGTCGATGACGGGCAGGAGGAGCTTCTTGTCCTTCACCTTGTCCACCTTGTTTATGACGAGGATGACCTTTCTGTTTTCCTGGGGCTTTGGAAGTCGGCTCAGTATCAGCTGGTCCTCACTGTTAAAGGCGAGCTTTTTCTCTGTTATGAAAAGAATGATATCCGCTTCCATCAGGGTGGACTGGGCCCTGGAGAGCATGAGCTTGCCCAGAAGGTCGTGGGGTTTGTGGATGCCGGGAGTATCCACGAACACGATCTGCATCCCGTCTTCGGAAAGGATGCCCCTTATATTGTCCCTTGTCGTCTCGGGTTTCCTGCTGGTTATGGCTACCTTTTCTCCCAGGAACCCGTTGAGTATGGTGGACTTGCCCACGTTGGGCTGCCCCGATATGGCTACAAAACCCGATCTGGTCATAATGGTGAGATTATAACATATTTTCGTATTATCTCTATAATAATAAAAACATTTTGGAAATAAAGCTCATAGACCGTATAATAATATCAGTAGAATCCTTAACACGCGGATAGATCCAGCGGATATTCGATCATGGAAGAGAACACAAGAGAAAAAGAACACGCCGAGGTGCAGACCTGGGAAGAGAGGATAACGACTCTCCGCGGCTTACTCGAGGAAGGTTCCGGGCAGGAGCTCGCCGAGTTCCTCCGGGGACAGGAACCCGAGGACATAGCAGATGTCCTCGCCGAATTCGAGGTCGAGGAGAAGCTGCGGATATTCACTCTTCTGGAATCCGAGGAAGCGGCGGTAGTACTTGATGACACCGACCCGCAGACCCGCCTTCAAATACTGCAGAAGGTGGACGACGCCAAGCTCGCCCAGATACTGGACGCGATGCCTGTGGACGAAGCCGCCGACATAGTCGAGGAGATACCCGAAGACGAGCGCGAAAGCATCCTCGAGCTCATGGAAGAGAAGGACGTCGAGGAGGTCGAGGAGATACTCAGTTACCCCAAGGACAGCGCCGCGCGCGTGATGAACCCAGAGTTCGTGCACGTCTCCGAGGAGAACGACATAGAAGACGCCATAAGGTACATAAGGAGCCTCGAGGTCGACGAGGATATTTTTTACGTCTATGTCATCGACAAGGACATGAAACTCAAGGGTATCGTCCCCATAAGGAAGCTGCTGACCGCGAGAAAAGGAGCCCTGATAAAGGACATCATGGAGGAGGACGTGCACTCGGCCATTGTCGACGAGGACCAGGAGAGGGTCGCCCAGATCATGAAGAAGTATGACCTCACGGCTCTTCCGGTGGTCGACAGTAAGGGCGTACTGGTGGGGAGGGTGACCATCGACGACATCCTCGATGTCGTCGACGAGGAGCACGGCGAGGACATAAGCCGCATGACCGGTACCATAGAGGAGGAGCAGGGCACCGAGAGCACGGTCCAGGCCACGCAGAACCGCCTGCCGTGGCTTGTTACCTGTATGCTCGGGAGTATCGTGACCGGGCTTGTCATACAGTTCTTCGAGGTCACTCTGGCGGAGATGATAGCGCTGGTCTCGTTCATACCCGTCATAACCGCCACCGGAGGCAATAGCGGCGTCCAGGCCTCTACCGTCGTCGTCAGGGAGATAGCCCTGGACAGGATGGATTTCCCGAGGGTGTGGGAAGAGATCTGGCGCCAGCTCAAGATAGCCCTGATCCTGGGAGCGGTCTGCGCGATGATCCTTTCAGTCCTGGCCAATTACTGGAAGGGCAACAGCGTCGTCGGGATCATCGTGGGTCTTTCGATATTCCTTGTCGTCGTATGGTCGAACTTTGTCGGGGTCCTGATACCGGTTGTGTTCAAGAAAATAGGGGTGGACCCGGCGATAGCTTCCGGGCCCCTTATAACGACGCTCAACGACGTTATAGGCGTTTTTATTTACCTGAGCGTTGCGACAACTTTTCTGGGTTAGAGCAACCCGTATTGACACCGTAAAAAAAACTGTGTTATACTCATTTTCCCGTATCCAAGTAACCATAAAATGGAGGTAATAAAATGGGTAAATTGCTGAGCCTTCTTATAGGCGCGATAGTGATGGTGGTGGGACTGATACTGCTCATTTCCTGGTGGTATGAACTTATTTTCGTTCTGCGCGGCGTGCTTCCTCTTGTTCTTATTTTCGCGGGCATTATAGCCGTGCTTTCAGGTTTCAGCGAACTGAAGGACGTTCTCAAGATGAAGGGCAAATGATGAGGCGGATGCTTTACGCGACAGGGTTGATCGCACCGGCGCTGCTATTGTGCCTGAGCCTGGCCGGGTGCGCCCCGAAACCTGCCGAAGCGGAAAAAAAGATACTTGCATATGACCCCGCTTTCCAGAAGGTCCTGGATAACCGCAACCGCCTGCGCCAGGAGCTTCAACAGAACAAGACCAGCTACCTGCGCAAGGTCGAGACCATCGACAGCCAGATAAACGCTCTTAAGGAGCAGAAAGAGCAGGCCCGCAAAGAGTACCGGACCAGCGCGGAGAAGATAAAGAGGCAGATACAGCCTGAGAAAAGAGAGCTGGAAAGGGAACTTGCCGAACTTAAAAGAGAGTACGGCAGACTGACCCACCGGGTGAGGGACATACAGAAGGACATAAACGAGATCAATTCACTGATCGACAAGAAAGAGGATCTCGCGCTCACCCAGGAGGAGATACGCACATGGAACGACCGCCTGGCGTCCCTCATCAAGAAGAAGACCGAGCTTAACGCGAAAAGAGAGAAGGTCCAGACCCAGATAGAGATAACAAAGCTCAAGGACAGCGTCCTGAATCTATAATAAGGAAGGAACACCGCCAGCGTGAAAGTACAAAGAGCACTGATAAGCGTATCGGACAAGACCGGACTCAGTGATATGGTCGCGACCCTCACCCGCCTGGGGGTCAAGATCTTGTCAACGGGGGGCACCTACAAAAAGATCGCCGGTATGGGGGCTGATGTCGAGGAAGTCTCCGAATACACGGGGTTCCCCGAGATGATGGACGGCAGGGTGAAGACCCTGCACCCCAAGGTGCACGGCGGCCTTCTCGGCTTAAGGGATAATAAAAGCCATATGGAACAGGCCGCTCAGGCCGGTATAGATATGATAGACATGGTCGTGGTGAACCTTTATCCTTTCGAGAAGACCGTATCGCGAGAAGGCGTAACGCTGGAGGAGGCCATAGAGAACATAGATATCGGCGGGCCTTCCATGCTCAGAAGCGCGGCCAAGAACTACCGCTCGGTGGCCGTGGTAAGTTCTCCCGGCCAGTACGCCCGGGTGATAGAAGAACTTGAGCGGACCGGCGGCAGTCTGGGTGAGGAAACCCTGAAAGAGCTTGCCGTTGAGGTCTACAGGAGGACCAGCTCCTACGACAGGGCCATATACGAATATCTTTCCGGGGGGATCCAGGAAGAGGACGAAGGACCTCTTTCCGATAAGATCGACCTTTCTCTTTCAAAGGCGATGAGCCTGAGGTACGGGGAGAACCCTCACCAGAAGGCATCCTATTACAGCTGCGGTAAACACGGCGGGGCGGGATTCGCCTCTGCCAGGCAGTACCAGGGCAAGGAGCTTTCCTTCAACAACATAATGGACCTGGATTCGGCGCTTGAGATGGTAAGCTCTTTCGCTTCCGCCGCCGTCAGCATAGTCAAGCACAATAATCCCTGCGGCCTGGCAACTTCCGGGACGCTCCCGGAAGCCTTCATCCAGGCGCTTGACTGCGACAGGATGAGCGCCTTCGGCAGCATAATGGGTTTTAACGGGAAGATAGACCGCGAGCTCGCGGAGATGATCATTAAGGAAGCCGGGTTCTTTGAATGCGTGGTTGCCCCCGACTACGGGGAGGATGCGCTTGAAGTATTCAGTTCAAAAAAGAACCTGAGAGTCCTCAAAAAAGCGCTCGCGCCCTACCGCGACAGGGCGAGTAAGGATTACAAGAAGGTCACCGGAGGTTTCCTGGTGCAGGATAAGGACAACGTGGAGATCTCAAAAAAGGACCTTGATGCGGTCACCGAAAAGAAGCCCGGCCCCGGACAGATCGAATCGATGCTCTTCGCCTGGAAGGCGGTGGGTTTTGTGAAAAGTAACGCCATAGTGCTCTCCCAGGGCACCAAGACCGTCGGTATAGGCGCCGGCCAGATGTCGCGGGTGGATTCGGTCGTGATCGCCATACGCAAGGCAGCCGGAAGGGCGAAGGGGGCCGTACTTGCAAGCGACGCCTTCTTCCCGATGGCCGACTCTGTGGAGGAAGCCCATAAAGCTGGCATTTCAGCGATAATCCAGCCTGGCGGTTCGATCCGGGATAAAGAGGTTATCGATGCCTGTAACAGGCTGGGCATTCCCATGGTCTTTACCGGGAAGCGCCATTTCCGCCACTGATCAACCTGATAGATTGTTTACCCATGCAGAAACTCCCGACAGACACTGAAAGATTCCTGGCCTCCCTGGTAAATTACGAGAAGAGGGGGCTTGAGGGGGTGGGCGCGGAGAGCCTCGATCCGGGAAAACTCACCGGGGTTCTCAAGAAGCTCAACGATCCGCACCTGGCCTACGAAAGCGTCCACGTCGCCGGCACCAAAGGCAAGGGGTCTGTCTGCCAGTTCACTTCATCGATCCTTTCCAGTTCGGGGTACCGTACCGGGCTTTACACCTCGCCTCATCTTTTGAGGGTGAACGAGAGGATAAGGATAAACTCAAAAGAGATAGAAGATGGCGAACTGGCGGATGTGATATCCGTTATACGCGAGAGGCTCGAAGGCGCCGGGGACTTTACGTATTTCGAGGTGATGACGCTTGCGGCCATGCTGCATTTCGCCAGAAGCGGGGTCGATTACGCTGTTTTCGAGACCGGCCTCGGCGGGAGGTTCGACGCGACGAACGTCCTTGAAAGCTCGGTTTGCGGGATAACCCCGGTAAGCTACGACCATACGCATGTACTGGGGAAGACCCTCGGCGAGATCGCCGCCGAAAAGGCGGCGATAATAAAGCGCGCCTCACGGTGCGTATCATCTCCCCAGCAAGAGGAGGCCCTCTCTGTCATAAAAAAAAGATGCGCGGAGGTCGGTTCTCCCCTGACTCTGGCCGGTGAGGAGATAACCTGGCGGGTGAGAGAGGCCGGCGCCGAAGGAAGCAGGTTCGATCTTTTCACCAAGTGGGACGAATACACCTTGTGCAGAACGCGCATGCCGGGCTTTTTCCAGGTCTCCAACTGCGCGACGGCGGCAGGTATCTGCGAGGAACTTTTAGGCGATAACAGGGATAAGGAGGCTTTTAGACGGGGCATCGCCAGGGCTTATGTTCCCGGCAGGATGGAGATCCTCTCCAAAAAGCCCATGGTCTTGATAGACGGCGCCCAGAACGGCGCGAGCGCCCGCGCCCTGGCAGTTTCGGTAAGGGGACTATTCCCCGGAAGAAGGGTCGTGCTCGTTTTGGGGATCTGCCGGGACAAGGAGATCAAGAGCGTGTGCGATGAGCTCATGCCCCTTGCCGATGAGGTCGTCCTGACCAGGGCCACCAGCGAAAGGGCGGCGGATCCGGAGATCATCCGCGGGTTCATCCGCCGAAGGAGCGCGATGATCACAAGGGATGTCCCCGAGGCTCTCGGCGGCGCTTTCAAACTCGCCGAGGAAAGCGACCTCATACTCGTAACCGGTTCTTTTTATGTGATCGCGGAAGTAAGGGATATCATATTAAGGGATCTTGCATGCAGAAAATAGAACACGACACCATAGCGGCCATATCGACCCCGCCCGGTGAAGGCGGTATAGGTATAGTGCGCGTGAGCGGGAAGGATGCCATCGCGATAGCCCGGAAGGTCTTCCGCCCCGCCAGGGGAGCGAGTCCCAGTTTTTCAGAGAGCCACCGGGTGCATTACGGGCGCGTCTTCTCCCCGGCGACGGAAGAAGTGGCTGATGAGGTGCTTCTTACGGTAATGATATCGCCCAGGACCTATACCAAAGAGGACATGGTCGAGATCAGCTGCCACGGAGGGGCGATGCCTTTATCCAGGGTTCTTGATATCTGCCTGGCCGAAGGCGCGCGTCTGGCCGAACCTGGCGAATTCACCAAAAGGGCTTTCCTCAACGGCAGGCTCGACCTTACCCAGGCCGAGGCCGTCCTGGACATAATCAGGTCGAAGACCGATACCGCAAGGCGCGTCGCTCTCAGGCAGCTGGAGGGTGATTTTTCCGGGGAGGTCACAAGTCTCAGGGAAGCCTTTTTAGAGACGCTTGCCCAGATAGAGCTTACGATAGATTTTTCGCAGGAGGATGTTGATTTTCCTTCCGGCGGCGAGATCTCCGGACGCGTTGAACGTATCAGGGATAAACTCAAGAGCCTTATAGGAACATCCGAAAAAGGGATGATACTCAGAGAAGGCGCGAGCGTCGTGATCTGCGGAAAGCCCAATGTCGGAAAGTCCAGCCTCATGAACGCTCTTTTAAGGCACGAGCGGGTCATCGTGACCTCCGTTGCCGGCACGACAAGGGACGTTATAGAGGAAGCGGTGGATATATCGGGGATAAAGGTGCGCATCTCCGACACCGCTGGCATAATAGAAACGCAGGACCGCGTGGAGATAGAAGGGATAAAGCGCTCGCGCGAGAAACTCGAAGAAAGTGACGTTGTCCTCTTTGTTATGGACGCAAGCCGTCCTCTTTCGGAGAAGGACATCGGTATATACCAGACCATAAAGCATAAGAGGCACGTCCCGGTTCTGAATAAATGCGATCTTCCGCTCGCCGTTAAAAGCGCTGAAGTTGAGGGCGTTTGCGCGGGGCAAAAGCCCGTTGAAGTCTCCGCTCTTAAAAAAGAAGGCCTTGAGAAGCTTGAGAAGAGGCTTGAAGAAAAACTCTTCAAGGGGGATGCGCAGATCCCCGAAGGCGTTCTGGTCACCAATGCCAGGCACCGTAACGCGCTGAAGGAGGCCCTCAAGAGCGTCGAAAGGTCGCTCGGCCTCCTGGCGGACACCTTCAACGCGGAACTGCTCGCCAGCGACCTCAATGAGGCGCTGAGCCAGCTCGGCCGAATAACCGGCGAGACTGTTCCGGGCGACATACTGGACAGGATATTTTCACAGTTCTGTATAGGCAAATAACGCGTCAAGTTGTGTTATAATGTAACGGACCGGAGGTACAGATGGACAAGGAAAAGATAAAAAAAGCCGTGAGGGACATACTTGAAGCCGTGGGAGAGGATCCGGCCAGGGAAGGCCTGCAGGGAACGCCCCAGCGGGTGGCCAACATGTACGAGGAGGTCTTAAGCGGCTACAAGCAGGACGCCGAGGACGTCCTGAACGTCATATTCGAGGAAGAGGACCATGACGAGATAATACTGCTCAAGGATATACCGCTTTATTCGGTATGCGAGCACCACCTGGTCCCTTTCGTGGGGAAAGCGCATGTAGCTTACCTGCCCGAGGGCAAGAGGATAACCGGCCTCAGCAAGATAGCAAGGGTGGTCAATATGCTCGCCAGGAAACTGCAGGTCCAGGAGAGGCTCACCACTTCCATTGCCGACACCATCATGCGCAAGCTGAAACCCAAGGGCGTGCTGGTCGTGATAGAGGCCGAACACCTCTGCATGAGCATGCGCGGGGTGAACAAGCCGGGCATAATCACGACGACCAGCGCGGTGAGGGGGATATTCCGTTCCGATGAAAGGACGCGCTCTGAGGCCCTCTCGCTCATACGCCAGATAAGGCCCTGAGAGGATAGAGGACTGCAAGGCGCGGTTTAAGCGTTGATTTTTACGGCTCCTTATAATATAATTATCCGATAAGCGCAGCGTCCGCGCTGTAAATAGTAATATTACTTAAGGTTACGATATTTATATGGAAGAACATTCAGCATTCTGGTATTTCGTGCACAATCAGGTCGCGATGACAACTCTTCTGGCCTGGTTCGTCGCCCAGACGATCAAGGTGGCCGCGGGAGTCATCCGGGAGAAGAAGTTCAATTTCAAATGGTTCGTCGGTACAGGCGGCATGCCAAGTTCCCACGTCGCGGGGGTTACCGCGCTTACGACCAGTGTCGGCATGCAGGAGGGCATTGGAACGGCTCTTTTCGCGGTGACTCTCATGTTCGCCATAGTGGTCATATGCGACGCGCAGGGGGTAAGGTGGTCAACGGGTAAACAGGCCGAGATACTGAACAAGATACTTGACGACATCTACTGGGAGAAGAAGATCCAGGAGGACAGGCTCAAGGAGTTCATCGGACATACGCCGATCCAGGTCTGGGCGGGTATTGCGGTGGGCCTTTTTGTCGCTTTCTTAGCATACGCGGTCTAACAGTAAAAGAGGTGGACAGTGTCTAAAAGCAGGATATTACTACTCATAGCCGTGATATTCGGTGTCGCCGTCACGGCAGCCTCCTTTGCCTGGCTCGGTACGGTGGGCGATTCGGCCACCGGTCCGGTAGGCCCCTTCAAGGCTGAACTCATCTACGAAAGGGGCAGGGAGTACCTGGACGAGGCCGAGATAGGCAAGGCCGAGAACGCATTTCTCATCATAATAAGCAAGTATCCCTCATCGCATTACGCGGAAAGATCCCTCAGGCACATGGCTTCTATCTATTCAAAAAGCAAGGATTACGACAAGGCGGCGTATTATTACAGGCGGCTTCTCAAGGCGTTCCCCCATGTCGCTGACGCCGGAGAGATAAAAAAGACCATAGATGAGCTCAACATGAAGCACATGGCCAGTGGCCTCAGGACCGAGGACAGCGTCGAATACGTTGTACAGCCCGGGGACAGCCTTTACGCGATAGCGAAGAAGTTCAACACGACGGTGCCTCTTATAAAGAAGCTGAACGGGCTTGAGAGCGACCTTATCAGGGTGGGCCAGAAACTGAAACTGAACGTGGCCAAGTTCTCTATACTTGTCGACAAGGCCAGGAACGAGCTTATCCTGAAAAAGGACGGCGAGCCCTTCAAGAGCTATACCGTGGCGACCGGAAAGAACAATTCGACCCCCGAGGGGGAGTTCCTTATCGTGGACAAGATGATAGAGCCCGCTTGGACCAAGCCAGGGGTGGGGGTCATACTCCCTGGGGATGAGAGATACGAGCTGGGTGCCAGATGGATGCCCATATCCAAGCCCGGTTACGGCATACACGGCACGAACGATGAGTCCACCATCGGCAAGCAGTGCACTTCCGGCTGCGTGAGGATGCGTAACGCCGATGTCGTCGAGCTCTACGAAATAGTGCCCAAGGGCACCGAAGTTGTGATAATCGATTCAGCGAAAAAAGAGAAGGACGCCGGCGGCGGCTCTTCCGTGGAAGGACCCGTTACGGCGTCGGAAATACCCAATAAAACGGAGAGATAATGGCGATAGTACTTGATTTCGAAAAACCCATAGTCGAACTTGAGAACAAGATAGCGGAACTCAAGAAGTTCACCAAGGACGAGGATATAGACCTTTCCAAGGAGATAAAGGACCTTAACCAGAGGCTGGACAAGCTAAAGAGCGAGATCTTCAGCAACTTGAGCCCGTGGCAGAAGGTTCTGCTTTCGCGGCATCCGGACAGGCCTTACACGATGGATTACGTTAAGATGATCGCCGATGATTTCCTGGAGATACACGGTGACCGTCATTTCGCCGACGACAGGGCCCTGGTAGCAGGTCTTGCCCGCATAGGCGAGGTTAAGTTCCTCGTTCTGGGGCACCAGAAGGGCCGGGACATGAAGGAGAACCTCGAGCGCAACTTCGGTTGCGCACATCCGGAAGGTTACCGCAAGGCCATGCGCCTGATGAAACTGGCCGAGAAGTACGATATCCCGGTCGTCGCACTGGTGGATACGCCCGGGGCCTACCCCGGTATAGGCGCCGAGGAAAGGGGCCAGGCGGAGGCGATCGCCTACAATCTTCGTGAAATGGCAGGTCTTAAAGTGCCGATCGTTGTTTTCGTCATCGGCGAAGGCGGCTCTGGCGGCGCTCTTGGAATAGGCATGGGTGACCGGGTCTATGTTCTCGAGAACGCTTATTATTCGGTCATATCCCCGGAGGGCTGCGCGGCGATACTCTGGAGGGACCGCTCGAAAGCGCCGAGCGCGGCGACGGCGCTGAAACTCACCGCGCCTGAACTGCTGGAACTGGGGATTATCGACGGGGTCATACCCGAACATCTAGGCGGGGCGCACAGGAACCCGGATAAGACGGCCGGTGAGATCAAGAAGACGATACTCGAATCGATAGCCAAGCTCAGGACGCTGCCGGCGGATGAGCTTCTCAAGAGACGTTACGATAAGTTCAGGGCGATGGGTGTGTACAGGGAATAGTTATCATGAAAAAGCGCATAGGTAATGACAGCCAGATGGTGAAAAAGCTCGGGCAGTCCCTGGCGGAAGAACTGAAAGAGCGCGGGGTCAGCGAGGAAGTGGTTTTCGATATTTACGTGGGCTTCGAGGAAGCTTTGCGTAACGCGATAGTCCACGGCAACAAGCAGGACCCCGATAAAATGGTGACCGTGGAGACCGACATACAGGATGAGAAGGTGATTATAACCATCGAGGACGAAGGCGAAGGCTTTGACCCGGCGAGCCTGCCGGACCCCACGCTTGATGAGAACCTGCTCAAGGAAAGCGGCAGGGGCGTTTATCTGATAAACCACCTCATGGACGAGGTGACTTACCAGAGGGGCGGTAAAAAGGTCCGGATGGTCAAGTATTTCGAGAAGAATACCTGCAAATAAATGAACGGAGGGGGAGCATGCAGATCAATCATGAGGATACAGGCGGGATATCGATCTTCCGGATAGAAGGCGACATTGACATAAACACGTCGCCCGACATCAAAAGATCTTTCGACCAGGTGGCGGCCCAGAAAAAGAACAAGATAGTTATAAACCTCAAGGATGTTAATTACGTTGACAGTTCAGGCCTGGCCACGCTGGTAGAAATACTTAAGAACCTGCGCGCCTACGGCGGCAAGCTGAAGTTGACCAACCTTTCATCGAAGGTGAAGGGGCTTTTTGAGATAACCAAGCTGGATAAACTTTTCGATATAGTCGACAGCGAACAGGACGCTGTTTCTTCGTTCTAGCCACATTGCGGAAAGGCGGATCATGCAGAAAATAGAGAACCTTCTCGCTTCCATAGGCAATGCCACCATAGAGCTCGGTCAGAGCATTACGGGCGTGGTATCGCTTCTCGTGGACACCCTGAACTGGGTATTCACCGGCCCCTTCCGTAAAAAAGCCCCCCGCAGGGAGAGCATCTTCTACCAGATGGTCTTCGCGGGAGTTCAGTCTATAGTCATAGTTTTCTTTATTTCTCTTTTTACCGGAATAGTGATAGCCATGCAGAGCGCCTACCAGCTGAAGCAGCTGGGAGCGACCATATACGTCGCCCCCATGGTGGCGATAAGCATGGCCAGAGAGCTCGGCCCGGTCTTCACCGCTCTCATAGTGGCCGGCAGGGTGGGGTCGGCCATCTCCGCGGAGCTCGGGACGATGAAGGTTTCCGAGCAGATAGAGGCTCTTGAGACCCTGGCACTGGACCCGGTGAGGTTTCTGGTGGTTCCCAGGTTCCTGGCGCTTCTGGTCATGCTGCCGTGCCTTACCATCATAAGCGATATTGTCGGAATAATCGGGGGCCTGATCGTGGGTGTTTTCAACCTCCAGCTTGATTTCTACAGGTACATGTCGTTCTCTTTCGACATGCTCACCTGGAAGGACGTCTGGACGGGGCTCATCAAGAGCGTCGCATTCGCCGGGCTCATATCGATGATATCATGCTACGTGGGCCTTTCCACGCGAGGCGGTGCCGAGGGAGTGGGTAAATCAACCACCCTCAGCGTGGTGGCGAGTTTCATAATGATAGTCATCTTTGACTGCATACTTACGGGAATATTCTTTTTCGCTAACGTATAGAAAGGCGAGCGTCTCATGGGAGAAAGAGAAGTCGTAGTAGAAGTAAAGGACCTTGTAAAGAAGTTCGGCGACAGGCCCGTTCTTAACGGGGTGGACCTCAAGGTCTACAGGGGTGAGACCTTCGTCATTATGGGCGGCTCCGGTTGCGGCAAGAGCACGCTCCTCAGGCACATGATCGGCAGCCTGAAACCCACTTCCGGCAGGGTGTATCTTCTGGGAGATGACATAACCGACAAGTACGGCGAAGAGCTCGACGAGGTGCGCAAGAAGATAGGCATGTCCTTCCAGTCCTCGGCGCTTTTTGATTCGATGACGGTCGGCGAGAACGTGAGCCTGCCGCTTTTCGAGCATACAAAGCTGGAGAAGAGCGTCATAGACATAATGATAAAGATGAAGCTTGAGCTTGTGGGGCTTCGCGGGTTCGAGGACCTCATGCCCAGCGAGCTCTCCGGAGGCATGAGAAAAAGGGTTGGCCTCGCCAGAGCGATAGCTATGGATCCGCAGATAATATTCTATGACGAGCCTACCGCCGGGCTCGACCCGATCGTAGCGGCGGTCATAGACAAGCTCATCATAGACCTGTCCAAGAAGCTGTCCATAACCAGCGTGGTAGTGACGCACGACATGAAGAGCGTCATGTCCATAGCTGACAGGATAGCCATGCTTTACGAGGGGAAGGTGCTCCAGACGGGGACGCCGGATGAAATAAAGAATTCGGACAACGAGATGGTCCAGCAGTTCATAAAAGGGGATTTTGACGGGCCGATAAGGTTCTTCCAGCAGAAGGACGATTATCTTGAAAGTCTGACGGCATAATAAAAGCTATATTTCAATGAAAAGGAGCAAGTCATGAGGTTTACCAACGAGATAAAAACGGGATTGGTCGTAGTGGTGGCAATAGCCATCGGTATATTTTATTTCGGTAAGACAACGAGTTTCCGGCACAAGAAATACGAGCTCAAGACGCATTTCGTCTACGCGGGTAACCTCAAGCCAGACGCCATCGTGAAGCTCTCCGGCATAGACGTCGGAAGAGTGAAGGACATGAGATTCATCTACAAGGACGGGACGAAGGTCGAATGCCTGCTTGAGATAGACCAGGCGGCCAAGGTGAGGACCGATTCCATCGCCTACATAGACGCGGCCGGTTTCGTCGGTGACGCCTTCGTCGGCATAACCCCGGGGACCGAGGATAACTTCGTAAGGCCAGGTGCGGTCCTCAAAAGCGAAGACCCGGTCCAGATGAGGCTGCTCATGAAAAAAGCCGACCAGATAGCGAACAACCTCGACAGCATCCTCGCCGACATCAAGTCGGTGGTCTCAGATAACAAGGACAACCTGGATAACATAATCGTGAACCTGGAGGCGACCAGCCAGAATTTCAAGGAGTTCAGCGAGAACGTCAAGCGAAACCCCTGGAAGCTCCTTTTCAGGCAGAAGGAAGATTAACCCGTGTTTTTGATGGAGGTCGGACCTGTGAAAAAACTTATTACATTCATGTTCATCGCGGCTTTTGTAAGCTGCTCAGTGCCGCTGGTATGTTTTTCATCCTCTGTGGTAGAGGTCGTCTCGGTGGACGGTGACGTCAAGGTCGTACCCAGTAATACCGTCAAGTCCGTGCACTGCCGGGTCGGGATGGAACTTGCCGAAGGCACGCGCATAGTTACCGACGCGGGTTCTTCCGTCAAGCTTTCCTTCGACCCGCACAGGAAGAACATCATCAGGATAATGGGCAAAAGCGACGTTGTCCTCAAGCTGACAAACGGTGACAAGGTGGAGCTCATTGACGGCGAGGTCTACGCGATGATAAAAGAGCTTAAAAGAGGCGAGAAGTTCCGGATTCGCACTCCCGACGCGGTCTGCGGCGCAAGGGGCACTGGCTGGAGGACCAAAAAACGCGGCGGAGTCTCCGAAGTCGCTGTTTTCGACGGCAGGGTCTATGTAAGGGGCCTCACTAGGGACGGTTCGGTCATGGACGGGGTAAGCTGGGTCTCCCGCGGCGAGAAGGTCAAGGTGAAGAAGGGTTCGAAACCGGGCGAGAAGGAGAAGCTCACCCCGGAAGAGCTGGCCCTCATGGAACAGCAGGCGGGTCTCGCCAAGCAGAAAAAGAAGGAGCGCGTCAAAGGCCTGGGCGTCGCCAACGGCAAGAGGGAAGAGCATAGGAAGAACATTATCGAGAGAAAGACCGAAAGCCTGAGGCGCGAGAAGGACAGGCCCACCGGGCGGACCGGAGGGGGCAGTGAGCTGAAAAAGGTACGCGAAGTGCGGCCGTAAGCACAGGGAGGTATCCGATGAAAAGGGTATTGGTAGGACTGGTCAGTTTTATGGTCATAGCCGGGATGTGCGCCATGTCTCAGGCTGCCGGGGAGGATATTGACGTCATTTCGCTCGCCGGGGATGTCAGGGTCATACCTCGCGGTGAAAAGCAGAGCGTGCCGTGCCGCCCCGGGATGAAGCTCGGGGAGGGCGCCCGGATAATGACGGGGGATGAGTCCTACGCGGAGATCGCCCTGGACACATCCGGGATGAACATGATGAAGGTAAAGGCCAACACGACGGTCGTTCTCGTCCTGGAAGGCGAGGATAAGATCCATCTGGTGGACGGTGAGATCTACACCGTGCTTGATAAGATCGAACCGGGCGAGACCTTCCGCGTTCGCACCCCCTGCGCGACCTGCGGGGCCAGAGGTACCGGCTGGAGGACCGTGACGACGGAAGAGGAGTCAGAGGTCTCCGTATTCGACGGCAGGGTTTTCGTCAGAGGTGTTCGCAAGGACGGCACCGCCATGGAGAGGCAGTACTGGGTAAGGGACGGTTACGAAAGAAAGGTCAAGCGCTTCGAGAAACCCTCCCGCCTTTCCAGGATATCAGCCAGGAGGCTTGATGCGATGCGCCGGGAAGTGCGCCGCCGGTCTGCCGAGCAGAGACCGGCGAAACCGGAGAAAAAAGCAAAACCCGAGGTATCCGCCGAAAAGTCCGAACGCTCCCTGAGAAGCGATCCCGGCAAGAGGATGATCCGGCGCCAGGAGAGGATCGAAAGGCGCATCGAGAAGAAAGAGGACGTGCGCGAGCAGAGGCGCGAAAGCATAATGATACGCAAGGATGACAGCAAGGTTGAGAGTAACATCGATGATCGCAGGACGATCCAGAGCACGGACAGTTCAGATTCCAGGAGCATAGGGCCCTGATCGCTCTCAGAGAAAGAGAAAGGAGAAAGAGATTTGCGCGTTTTATCCCGGAACAGTTATGTAAAGGTCTTTTATATTTTGGCTGTTTTCACTTTCTTTTGCGCGAACGGCTTTGCGGCCGTTGACCAGGACATAACGGACGCTATCCCCAGCGCCCAGCCGGCGCCGCAGAAAGAGCTCAAGGAAGCGGAATATCTGCCGGAGCCCTCCGCGGAGAAACTTGAGGTCTCCGGTTACGCGGACCTCCAGCAGGGTTACGATAACAATGTTGAGCTGGACTCCCAGAGGCTCGATGACGGTTTCCTGCAGTTCACCGGCAACCTGGAGGCAAGTTACCCGGTTACCGGGCAGGCCGACTTCGAGGTGGGGACGGACCTTTTCTCTTTGGTATACTACACCCACAACAGGAACAATATCTTTGACCTTGCCCCCTACGCGCAGCTCGTCTACAGGGTAACCCCCGACCTTATCTGGAGGAACACGATAACGTTCGACCACTTCGAGTACCCCAACGAGAAGGAAAGCACCTATAACGGTATATACCTTACGACCAACCTCAGGCATTTTTTTCTTCCTGACGTCTACCAGGAGGCCAGGTTCGAATACCTGAAGAGGTGGTATCCCGACAGGAAGACCTTCAATTCCGCGGGTTTCGTCTCTGACGTCGACCGGACGGATGACCGCATCAGGATGCAGTACAATATCGGAGCGTATTTCAACAAGTTCTTCATAGGCGTGAGCAACCAGATCAGCCACAACGATTCAAACGACGACTTCCAGCAGTATTACGACTACTGGCTCTACAGGCTGAGCCCGTCGATGCTCTACTTCATCACCGACCACCTTTACCTCGACGTGAGCCTTGTCTACAGGTATACCCGCTACAAGGACAGGAGGAGCACCGAGGACACCGGCAGGCGCCAGAGGGACAATACTTACATTTTCTATTCTTCGCTGTATTACGACATAACCAAAAACCTCACGCTGGGAGTGACCTATTCATACAGCGAGAACGCATCCAACGATCCTTTCCAGGATTACTCCGGCAGCATTGTTTCGGGCGGGCTTTATTATTATTTTTAAACTTTTCCGGTCTGGTTCCGGGACCGTTCCCTTATGGTTTTGAAGAATATCTCAGGCAGAATACGATTGATAAAGCGCTACATCCGTAAAGCGCCCGCAAGGCTGAAGAAGGTGGATACCGCGCGCCTGGCCTCCTATCTTTTCGCGGCGGCCCTGGTCGGGCTTTTGCTTTTTTTCTCATATTCCAGGGTATTCGACGAGTTCGAGTACAGCGTGCTGGATTTCTGGTACAGGGCAAGGCCCCCCATTGCCGTTGACCGGGACATAGTCATCATCGAGGTGGGGGATGACTCGATAGAGAAGATCGGCAAGTGGCCCTTTCCGAGGAAGTATCACGCTCTACTTACCAGAGCGCTCAAGTCCGCCGGTGCGGAGACCATAGTCTTCGATATATTCTTCAGCGAGCACAAGGAGGGTGACGAGGCCTTCGCCGAAGCCATAAAAGAGGCGGGTAACGTGTACGTGCCTTATGTCTTCGAGCTTGCGCCTTCCGCCAGGGGAAGGACCCACGTCAAGGCCACCAAGTTCGCCGCGCCCCTTGTGGAAGTGATCGCCCGGGTGGTCAAGGGCTCGGGCTTCGTCAATGTTGAGCCGGACATCGACGGCAAGGTGCGAAGGGTGCCTCTTTTTATCGAGTACGAGGGCGAGTATTACCCGCACCTTACCTTCAATGTCGCTCTGGATAAGTTGGGTTACGCCTTTGGGGATATCGATATAGAGCCCGGCGAGAGGATCACTGCGGGCGAGGATCTTGTAATACCCCTTTACGAGGACTCATCGGTCCTTGTCAATTATCCGGCAAGATGGGGAAGGGCTTTCCGGCATTATTCCTACGTGGACATACTCCAGTCCTACCTCGCGGACGTGACGGGCCAGAAGCCAGCGGTGAACCTTAAAGAGCTCGCGGGCACGGTATGCTTCATAGGTCTTACGGCTACCGCTTCTCCCGATGCGCATCCCTCCCCGATGGAGCCCATTTACCCGGGTATAGGCGTGCACACCAGCCTTTACAACAGCATAATGAAGGGGCTTTTCCTAAGGAGGCTGGGCAGGGGCTGGAACCTCCTTATACTCGTATTGATGTGGATCATAACCGGTTACGTGACGCTGAAAAGCCCGAGGAAGATAGCCATTCTTTCGATAATCCTCATCATGGCGGCCTATCTTCTGGCGGCGATGATATGTTTCTGGCCTTTCGGGGTTTGGGTCGATGTTTTTTATCCCCTTGTCACTATTGCCGCCATCTACGTGATGGTAACCCTCAAGAAATATTTCACGGAGATACAGAAGAGGGAGCTTATCGAGAAGGAGCTTGATATCGCAAAGGGCATTCAGAGAAGCTTCCTGCCGCGGGAGATACCCGAAGCGGGAGGTCTCGATATATGCGCGAGGATGCTCACTGCCCGCCAGGTGGGCGGAGACCTTTACGACGTGGTCGAGCTTCCCGGGGGCAGGATCGGCGTCATGCTCGGGGATGTATCCGGCAAGGGCGTTCCGGCGGCGCTTTACATGGCGAGGGTGGTGAGCGTTTTCAAGGCCTTCGCCAAGAAGGGGGAGCCCGGGGAGGTAGTAAGCCAGGTGAACGATAACCTCGTGCTGGAGGCGGACAGCGGGCTTTTCGTGACGATGACATACAACGTGTTCGATACCTCCGCGGGAAAGATCTCTTTCGCGATCGGCGGCCACAACCCCACTATCCTGATCGACCCCGACGGCAGAATCGAGCTTCTGGACGTTGAGGCGGGCATACCACTGGGCATGATGCAGTCGGTTTTCACCCAGAACAGTCGCCAGTACGCCCCCGGAAGCATTTTCGTCTTCTATACCGACGGCGTTACCGAGGCCATGGGCCCTGACGATGAGATGTTCGGCATGGAAAGACTTACCGAACTTGCCTCTCTGCTTAAGGGGGCTACCGCCGAGGAAGTGGTGGATGCCATTCTGGCGGCGGTGACGGATTTCGAGGGTCCGGACCGCCAGCATGACGATATCACGGTCGTAGCGGTCCGTACCTGATACTCTGGTTGATTTTTCCCGGGTATAACGTATAATACTCTCTTGAACATTTCATATATCCCGGCAACAAGAAGGGCGATCCGTATGCAGCTTAAACTCGAAAAACTCGATGGTTTCACTCCCCGTAAGGGCCCGCTCGTTCTTATCATTATGGACGGGGTAGGCATGGGCAGGGAGGATGAGACCAACGCCGTTTATATGGCGAAGACGCCCTGTCTGGACAGGCTTTTCAACAGCGAGCTTTTCACGACGCTCCAGGCCCACGGTACCGCCGTGGGACTACCTACCGATGATGACATGGGTAACAGCGAGGTGGGGCACAACGCTCTCGGTGCGGGAAGGGTCTTTGCCCAGGGAGCGAAACTGGTGAATAATTCCATAGAGAATGAATCCATTTTTAACAGCCCGACCTGGCAGGACCTTGTCTCTAACGTCAAGGGTACCTCCGGAAGGACCTTCCACTTCATAGGGCTTCTTTCCGACGGTAATGTCCACTCGCATATAGACCAGCTTTTCAGCATGATAAAACGCCTGGCCAAGACGGGGATCGAACGGGTCCGCGTTCACGCGCTTCTCGACGGGCGCGATGTGGACGAGAGGTCTGCTCTTAGGTACATAGACAAGACCGAGGAGCTTTTACGCGCTATCCGCGGGGAAAAGGGATTTGATTACCGGATAGCCTCCGGCGGAGGCCGGATGGTTACCACCATGGACCGTTACAACGCCGACTGGAGCGTGGTCAAGCGGGGCTGGGACGCGCATGTGCTTGGAAAGGCGAGGAACTTCGCATCTGCCAAAGAAGCGGTTGAGACTTACTACAGGGAGGATCCGGGAATAACGGACCAGTACATGGATCCCTTCGTCGTGGTCGAGGACGGTAAGCCCGTGGGCACGATCGAGGACGGCGACTCGGTGGTGTTCTTTAACTTCCGGGGAGACCGCGCGATAGAGATATCCCGCGCATTTGACGAAGAGGACTTCAGCGAGTTCGACAGGGTGAGGCGCCCCAGCGTGAAATTCGCCGGGATGATGGAATATGACGGGGACCTGCATATACCGAAACGCTTTCTCGTGGCCCCTCCAGAGATAGACAGGACTGTATGCGAGTACCTTTGCACCGCAAATGTCAGGATGATGGCGATCTCCGAGACCCAGAAGTTCGGGCACGTCACGTATTTCTGGAACGGTAATAAATCCGGGTATGTCTGCAAGGAGCTTGAGGATTATCTGGAGATACCTTCTGACAAGATACAGTTCGACAAGGCCCCCGACATGAAGGCTCCTGAGATAACGCAGAAGGTCGTGGACAGCCTGAAATCCGGCCAGTACAGGTTCATAAGGCTGAATTTCGCCAACGGGGACATGGTGGGCCACACCGCTGTTCCGGACGCGGTGGTGCAGGCGGTGGAGACTGTCGACAAGTGCGTCGGGAGGATACTCGATAAGGTCAAAGAGCTCGGAGGCGTAGCCATAGTCACCGCCGACCACGGCAATTCCGATGAGATGTTCGAACTCAAGAAGGGCGAGCGGGTCATGAAGACCGCTCACACGTTGAACCCGGTTCCTTTCGCGATATACGACCCGCTTTACGCGGGGGAATACCGCATGGCGAACCTGGAGAAAAGAGGGCTTTCCAACGTGGCCGGGACCATACTGAACCTGTTGGGGTACAGGAACGTTGCCGATTACGATCCGCCTCTTATCGAGTTTAATTGACTTGACTAAGAAAAAGCCAGGTAATAAAATTAGTTCTCTGAAAAAGAAGTGCCGGAGTGGTGGAATTGGCAGACGCGATGGACTCAAAATCCATTGGGGGAAACTCCGTGTGGGTTCGACTCCCACCTCCGGCACCAGATTTTGCGGCAGCGCTGTAAGCATTTGACATTAATTGTCGGGAATGATATATTAATTGAACCCGTGGGGCTGTAGCTCAGCTGGAAGAGCGCGTGCATGGCATGCATGAGGTCAGGGGTTCGATCCCCCTCAGCTCCACCACCTTTTTACGGCAAAAGCCCGCCCGGGAGGCGGGCTTTTTAATTATTATTTTTCTGTTGACAAACCGCTCAATAAAAAATATACTTTATCCCTGTAAAAATAGCGTAAGCTATTGAATATAGATAGTGTTACATGGATTTCAGGGTGTTTTTTGCTCTGTTTTTTTGAGCCCATAAAACGGGAAAACAAAAATGGAGGATGAGGATGAGGGAAAGAAGAAAGGAATCTTTCGGTCCGCATCTTATGCTGGATCTGAGGAAGTGCGCGGCGGGAAAACTCAGCGATTACAAGCTGATATTCGATATACTGCACGAACTTCCCGAGAAGATCGGCATGACCAGGATAACACAGCCGTACGTATTCCCCTACGCGGGGCTCGTTCCCGAGGACAAGGGGATAACCGGCACGGTGATCATAGCGGAAAGCCATATATCGATACATACCTTCCAGGAGAAGGATTACTGCTTTGTCGATGTTTTCTCCTGCAAGGATTTCGATGTGGAGCTTGCCGCAAAATACATAATAGATGCTTTTGAATCAAAGGATTACGACAAGTACGTTGTAAACAGGGGCAAGGATTTCGTAAGGTATTCCGACTCAAGGGAAGCAGTACTTGTTTAGAGGGAAGGGTCCGGTACGGTTCATGGAAGAATACACCCGATTCACGGGGCCGGACGGGGCATCTACCGATCTTGACCGATCAAGCATAGTTATCCTGCCAGTACCTTATGACAGGACCAGCACATGGATCAAAGGGGCCGACAAGGGCCCTTTTGCTCTTTTAGAGGCCTCGCCGGAACTGGAATTATACGATATAGAGACCGACCATGAGGTTTACACGCGGGGGATCTATACCTCTGCGCCTCTTGAAGTGGGGCAGATGGAGCCCGAGAGGATGTGCCGGGTGGTCGAAAATGAGGTCTCGTCTCTCCTTGACGGGGGCAAGTTCGTCGTCACCCTGGGGGGCGAGCACTCGGTGAGCATAGGCGCTGTAAGGGCCCACGCCTCGAAAGAGGAACCTCTTTCGGTGCTCAGCCTTGACGCACACGCGGACCTCAGGGACGAATATCATTCAAGCCGGTTCAATCACGCCTGCGTGGGCGCGCGGATAAAAGAACTTGCGCACCTCGTCGAGGTGGGCGTTAGAAGCATGTCCCGGGAAGAAAAGGGCGTTCTTCCCGAGGGAGACATCTTCTTCGCGAGGGATATAGCCTCAAGCGGCACCTGGATAGATGAGGTCCTCTCAAGGCTTTCCGATAAGGTTTATGTCACTATAGACCTGGATGTTTTCGATCCGGCCCTCATGCCTTCGACGGGAACTCCCCAGCCGGGGGGTCTCGACTGGTACCAGGTCACGGCGCTTCTGGCGGCGGTTTCGGCGCAAAAGAGCGTCACCGGGTTCGATATCGTTGAGCTCTGTCCCTCCGGGAACAACAGGGCTCCGGACTTCCTGGCGGCAAAACTTGTTTACAAATTCCTCAGCTATGTGTATAAAAGAAAAAGGTGATAGATCGACATGGACAGGTATAATTTCAGCGAAATAGAGAAAAAGTGGCAGAAGGCCTGGCGCGAAGAGGACCTTTTCAGGGTGGATGTCAAGGACGCCAAGGACAAGTATTACTGCCTGATGATGTTCCCTTACCCCTCGGCGGCCCTTCACGTGGGCCACGGCCGTAATTATGTAATAGGGGACGTCGTCGCCCGCTACAAGATGATGCGCGGAAGGAACGTTTTAACCCCCATGGGCTGGGACGCTTTCGGGCTTCCCGCGGAGAACGCCGCCATCAAGAAGGGGATACACCCCAAGGAATCCACCATGAGCAATATCTCCATGATGAAAAGGCAGCTTGATTCATGGGGGGTCGAGTACGACTGGAGCAGGGAGGTCACCTCCTGCAAGGCCGATTACTACAAGTGGACCCAGTGGATATTCTTGAAGCTCATGGAAAAGGGCCTCGCCTACCGGAAGAAGGCCTTCGTCAACTGGTGCCCCTCGTGTAACACGGTGCTCGCCAACGAACAGGTGATAGAAGGCGCCTGCGAAAGGTGCGACTCCCGGGTCGAGCAGAAGGACCTTGAGCAGTGGTTTTTCCGTATAACCGACTACGCCCAGAAACTCCTCGATGACATAGACAAGCTCACAGAGTGGCCCGAGAAGGTGAAGACCATGCAGCGCAACTGGATAGGCCGCTCCGAAGGCGTGAACATAGATTTTCCCGTGGTGGATTCGGACATCACCTTGAGCTGCTTCACGACGCGCGTTGACACGATCTTCGGCTGCACTTACATGGTGCTTGCCGCCGAGCACCCCCTGGTCGAGGAACTTATCAAGGATTCTGCCAGTAAGGAGAAAATAACAGAGTTCATTCGCAAGGTGAGGAACGAGTCCGCCGTCGAGAGGGTCCAGGCCGGCACCGAGAAAAAGGGCATCTTTACCGGCAGGTACGTCATAAACAAGATCAACGGCAGGAAGATACCGCTGTGGATAGCAGACTATGTTCTTATGGAGTACGGCACCGGCGCGGTCATGGCGGTCCCCGCGCACGACCAGAGGGATTTCGAGTTCGCAAAAAAATACGATCTTCCTATAGAGGTAGTTATAGATGACCCGGATGAACCTCTCCGGGCCGGGGAACTGACCCAGGCCTATGAGGAGGAAGGTGTCCTCGTTAACTCGGATAAGTTCGACGGCATGAAGAATACCGACGCCATGGAGGCCATAGCCGACCACATGGAGAAAGAGGATATCGGCGAAAGGGCGGTGCACTTCAAGCTCAGGGACTGGCTGATATCCCGCCAGAGGTACTGGGGAGCGCCCATCCCGGTGGTCTACTGCGATAAATGCGGCATGGTGCCGGTACCGGAGGAGGACCTTCCGGTAGTGCTTCCCGAGAGCACCGAGTTCAAGCCGACCGGCGAGTCGCCTCTTAAAAGTGCGGAGGATTTCGTCAACACCGCCTGTCCCGAGTGCGGGGGGCGGGCCAAGCGCGAGATAGACACCATGGACACTTTCGTCGACTCCAGCTGGTACTATCTGAGGTACATATCCCCGAATCTTGAGGATAGGCCCTTTGACACCGAAGACGTCAACAGGTGGCTGCCCGTTGACCAGTACATAGGAGGGGTAGAGCACGCCATACTGCATCTTTTATATTCAAGGTTCATCACCAAGGTCCTATGCGACATGGGTTATGTGGGGTTCGACGAACCCTTCAAGAGGCTCTTCACCCAGGGGATGATCATAAAGGACGGGGCGAAGATGTCCAAGTCCAAGGGTAACGTGGTAAGCCCGGACTCTCTCATAGAGAGATACGGCGCGGACACGGTGAGGCTCTACACGCTTTTTATAGGTCCCCCGGAGAAGGATGCCGAGTGGTCCGACAGGGGAGTTGAAGGAGCCTTCAGGTTCCTTAAAAGGTTATGGAACCTCCTGGATATTCTGGAGAATTCGGGCGATACCGCAGATGAGGACGCCCGGGAGGAACTTCTCAGAAAGATGCACCAGACCATCAAGAAGGTCACCGATGACATCGACGGGGAGTTCCATTTCAATACAGCGATAAGCGCCGTCATGGAGCTGGTTAACCACGTTTACTCGGGTATCAGTTCAAAAGGCGCATCCACTTATGACAGGGCGACCCTTGAAGAGCTCATGCGTAACCTCGTGCAGCTTCTGGGGCCCTTCGTCCCGCATATCTCCGAAGAGATCTGGCAGAGGCTCGGCGTCTCCGGAAGCGTTTTCCGGAGCAGGTGGCCTTCGTACGACGAGAATATGCTTCTAGCCGATACGGTCACGATTCCCGTTCAGATAAAGGGGAAGCTCAGGTCTACCCTGCAGATGCCCAGGGGCCTTGACGAGGAGAAGATCAAGGAACTTGTCCTTGCCGATGATAAGATCAAGAACCATGTCGAAGGCAAGCAGATACGCAAGTGGATAATTCTCAAGGATAAACTTGTCAATCTGGTCGTCCAGTAAAAGTGAGAAAGATACGCACGATCATACCGGTCATGTTGACCATGCTGATTCTGGGGATACGCTCCGCGGCCCTCTACGCATTAGATGATGATATTTCCAGGGGGGACGATTACAAAAAGGACATCCAGACCCGCATCGTCGACAGGATAGCCCTCCCGAAGGGTTACCACGAGGGCCTCTTTTACGACGGCGAGTATATCTGGGTGACCAACGGCAAGGGCATCAATACCTGGATAATCGATCCTTCATCCGGTTCCATTCTTTCTATGATAAAGCCGGTCGGCAGCTTCACCGAAGGCCTCGCCGAGGCGGGGGAGGGATACCTCTACCTGGCCGACTGGGACGAGAAAAAACTTTTCAAGGTGAGCATAAAAAAAGAGACCATGTCGCGATCCGGCCAGATCGACTTCGCCCCCGCGAGGCCGACGGGCGTTGTCAGGATCGGCGGGGATACTTACGTTATAACCTGGACGAGGGGGCTGGGGACCAAGTATCACCTGCTTAAGCTGGATAGCTCCGGCAATATCCTCGGTAAGGTACGTATCAAGGACATCCATGAACCCGCGCACATGGCCTGGGACGGGGAACATCTCTGGATAACCAGCTGGTACAGCCAGCGGGTGTACAAGGTCGACCTGGAAAGCCTGAGAATAATCGGCGAGTTCAGGTCCCCTGTGTCCAAGACCACCGGAATCACCTGGGACGGGAAATACTTCTGGCTGACGGGGACCTACTCGGACCTTTACCGTGTGGAAGTCATAGAATAGCCTTTTAGAGTGTTTTTTTGAGGATACCTTTGATATAATATAAAATATATTTTAATAAAAGACAAAAGGATTTACCGTGAAATATAACCATTATGAGAAGGCGCTGCTTGTTTTTCTTTCTGCGGCGCTTTTGACGGGAGCTTTCGTTCTGGGCCGGAGAAATTCGCGCACTTATAGCGAGATCACCGTGACAAGAGATGCCGTCAAGGCGCGCCTTACGATAGAAGAAGTGGAGTCTCTGCTCCGCAAGAAGCGAAAGGTCAACATAAACTCGGCGACGGAAGAAGAGCTCACCTCCATCCCGGGCATAGGCCCCGCCCTGGCCGGGAGGATAGCCGCTTTCCGGGAGGAGAAAGGATCTTTCTGCGCGGAAAAGGACCTTCTTAAAGTCCGGGGCATAGGCCCCAAGAAACTTGCCAAGATGAAAGAGTTCATTAAGTTTGATGAATAGGCCTCTTGCACTTTTTATATTATCATTCCTTGCGGGTGTTTTCCTGGCGGGTGCTTTTCCGTATCTCACCGCGCCGGGCGCGGCGAGAGCGCTACCGGTTCTGCTCGCGCTTTTGGTGTTTCTAGCCGCGATATCGGTTAAGAAAAGCGTTCTGTTCCGGTCTTTTCTCTGCGTGTTCTTCCTTCTATTGGGGGTCTATCGCTACGCTTCTTTCACCGAACCCGGAGCAAACGACATAAGTAGATCCGTCTCTCCTGCCGGGAGCGAGGCGCTCATTACAGGGGTTATTACATCAGACCCCGAATGGAAAGGGCAGGCTCACGCAAGGCACCTTTCATTCGTTATGAGGGCGCGCCAGCTCCTTAGAGGGCATGAGAAGAGCCAGGTCACCGGTCTTGTGAAGGTCAATATGTACCGGCCCGGGGCCGATCCCCGAGTAGGCGATGTCATAGCCCTGAGCGGCAGTATCAGGCTGCCCGGGGAGATGGCCAATCCCGCGGGGTTCGATTACAGAAGATATCTTTCGCATTCCGGGGTGAGCGCAATTTTATCGAGCTCCAAAAGCGACCACTACATGAGGGCGGGAACGGAAAAAACCCCGGTCATACTCATCAGAAGGTGGATCTCTAACCTGAGAAGAAAGTCCGGAGAGATGCTTTCAGAATACCTCTCCGGCCGGAGAAAAGAGCTCGCCCGCTCGGTTCTTCTCGGCGAGAGGGGCGGTATAAGCGAAAAGACCAAAGAGGTCTTCGTCAAGACTGGCACTATGCACATTCTCGCGGTGAGCGGGCTTCATATAGGCGTTCTGGGTTTTGTCGTTCTGGGGATTCTGCGTTTTGCCGGGCTTGCCAGGAACACCTCCTACCTTCTTACGATGCTTTCAATAATCCTCTTCGCGGTATTCGCTGGATGCCGCCCGTCATCTATGAGGGCCGCTATCATGGGCTCGTTTCTCCTGGCGGGGTTGATACTGGGCAGGAAGACCGATATTGTGTATTCACTTCTGCTTTCGGCGTTCTTGATAACCTTCTTCAAGCCGGGGCAGCTATTCATGCCGGGCTTTCTCTTATCATACCTCGCGGTTCTCTGCATAGTGTATATAACCCCGGTAACGGATCCTTTTTTGGGGCTTGGGCCGAGACCCACCTCTTTAAGAGCGTCCCGGGCACTTGGCAGATATTTCCTTAAAGGGATATCGGTCTCCCTCGCCGTGTGGATAGGGATGATGCCGGTAACGGCGTATTATTTCCGTATAGTGACCCCTTCGGTCGTCATCGCCAATCTGGTCGCCATACCTCTTTTAACCGTAATGATCGCTCTGGGATTCCCGCTTCTTCTCGCGGGGAGCGTTCCCGCGATCGGGAAAGCCCTTTCGGTCCTTCTGGGCGGGGTGATATCGTCTCTAGTTTCAGCTCTTGAGATCTTTTCCCGGATGCCACTCGCTTTCGTGAGGGTGCCTTCTCCGGGCACGGCTTTTATCCTTGTTTTTTACTCGGCCCTTGCGCTTCTTATCTTTATGCAAAAGAGGACGCATAAGAAGAGGTTCCTTTTCGCGCTTTTTCTCATTTTCAGTGCCAACCTCTTCGTGTGGAACGAAGTTTTGATAACGCCTCCTGATTCCAACAGGATAACTTTTTTCGACGCGGGCAAGGCAGATGCCATGCTAATCGAAATGCCCGACGGCCGGGTCGCTCTCATTGACGGAGGCAGGGGAGGGACCGGAAGGGGCGTTGACGCGGGAAGGGATATTATAGCGCCTTACCTCTGGCAGAGGGGAAAGCGCGGGATAGACGCGGTATTCCTTACCCACGCGCACGAGGACCACATAGGAGGCCTTCTTTACCTTTTAAGGGAGTTCGAGATAGGCGCAGTGATAGACGGCGGGGAGGTTCGCCGGGACCTCCCTGAAAAAGCCCTTTACGATCGATATATTTCGATCATACGAAAAAAGAACACCAGGCGCCTTGTCATCAAGCGCTCTAGTGCGGTAGAAGGCTTCGCCGGGATGGAGCTGTTTGTCCTCAACCCGCCCGAAGGCGCCTCTTACGGCGACCTGAATAACGACGGGGTTGTCATGAAGGCCGTAACCGCTAGGGGTAATAGCGTTCTTTTCACAGCTGACAGCGGATCAAAGGCCATGAAGGATATGCTTTTATTCGGTACTTTTCTCAAGAGCGATCTGGTGAAAGTGCCTCATCACGGCCAGGGGCTGGGTGATGATATTGTGGGCAGGCTCTTCATCGAGTCGACCGGCTGCGAAAGCGCCGTTATAACCAATAAAGCCACCGGCAAACTCAACAAGCGCCTTCTGGGGATTTTGGAAGAGATGAAAGCCGAGGTATTTATCACCGGGCGTGACGGGGCGGTTATCGCCGAAGAAAAAGAAAAAGGCTTCGCGGTGAAAGCTTTTAAAAAAGAGCCAGCCGGCCCGTCAAGCCCTCTAAAACATACAAAATAAATCTTGCTTTCATTGATATTTACGAATAAAAAATAACCAGTTCCTTGTTGACTTTGGTATATATATATGCTAATTTTTCACTAACGATGTATAATAGATTTTTAATAATAGGTTTAATAAACAGGAGAGCCTTATGAAAAAGATTTTATTTATATCTCTTGCCGTACTGTTCGTACTTTCTCTGGCAACGACATCTTTTGCCAGTGTGAGCAAGCTTTATGAAGCTGCTGTTGTCGATGTCAAGGGTGACGTCAAGGTCGACCCCAACGCTGACGGCGGCTGGTTCACGCCCTGGATAGGGATGAAGCTCAAGGAAGGGGCGCTCATCAAGACCGGTAAGGATGCTTCGGCTGAGATAGTTTTTGACGCCCAGGGGCTCAACATACTCAAGATCGCCTCGAATTCCGAGATCACCGTTAAAAAATCCATGGTCGAGATGCCCGAGGGTTCCGTTCTCGCGGATTTCGCGAACCTTAAGGAAGGTTCGAGCTTTACCGTGAAAACACCTACGGCCGCCTGCGCCATCAGGGGTTCGGGTATGGGGGTAGACCACATAAACAACATGACCGTGGTCATGGCCTTCGAGGACAATGTATACGTGCAGGGCCTCGACAGGAACGGTAATCCCGTCGGCAAGCAAGTGGTGATACCGGAAGGCTGGAAATCCCAGGTGTCCGCAGGCAAGACCGAACCGCCCGAAGAGCTCTCCGAGAACGAGCAGCAGATCTGGAATGCATGGATAGAGGTCGTCGCGCCCACGGATGAAGACGTCCAAGATAAGGTTGACCAGGTCCAGGGCGATTTGATGGACACTGATACTGATACCGACACGAAAGACCTTGATAGCGTCAAGGAGGAAGAATCGGAATCACCTGTAAGTCCCAGTGAATAAAATAAAATAAGGAAGGTCAAAAAGGGGAGACCATTATTATGAGATCCAAATTCACCGTATTGTTTACTCTGGCAGTTTTTGTTCTGGCGTCTTTTTCCGTAACCGCTTCGGCGTGGGAGAAGGGGCACATGAAGATATCTCCCATGTTCGAGTTCGAGGAGAAGTGGGATAGTAATGTCTTCTACGATTCGAGCGATGAGAAGAGCGATATGATAAGCGTCTTCACGCCCGGAATAAAGAGCGAGTTCGGCTTCGGCGCCAACGGCAAACACAAGCTGAGAGCCGACTACAAGGTGGACCTTGGTGCTTTCGCAGAGTACAATGACCAGAACTACGCCAACCACGACATGTTCGGTGAACTCTACCTGGACTTCAACGATTATAACCTGCGCATCAACGACCGCTTCGAGATCACCTCTGACCGTGCCGGGACGGAGTTCGAGAACAGGAACCTCAGGAAAGTGAATACCCTGAACAGCATAGTCGGCATGAACTTCAACAAGTTCAGCGCAGATATCGGTTACGAACATTATTTCGTGGAATACCACAGCGATCTTCTCCAGTCTCTTGACAGGTACGAGAACGCGGTCTGGGCGACCGGCTACGTTGACATTCCCAATACCGAGAAGACAAAAGGCCTTCTTGAGTTCGAGTACCGTAATATCGAGTATAAGAATACAGGCGGAAGGAATGCTGATGCTTATAGTATTCTTGCCGGTATCAAGAACCAGATAACCGCCAAGATCACGGGTATCGCGAAAGCCGGTTTTAAGGTAAAGGATTACAGGAATTCAACGGCAAATGATTTTTCAAGCGCGATAGCACATATTGATCTATTGTATGATCTTAACGACAGGACCGATGTCCTTTTTTCGTATCACAGAGAAGCGTACGAGTCGACCGACCCCAATAATAACTATTACACGGGCGACCATTTTCTGGGTAACATCAGCTACAGGTTCGGCGGTAAGTTCATAGCCAGGCTGGACGGCATGTTTTACCATAACGCTTATCCGAATGTTACCGCCGGTGAGAACAAAAAACGAAAAGATATAGAATGGGC